>CAIPQX010000115.1 GCA_903867285.1 uncultured Actinomycetes bacterium
ATATAGGACTTCACGCGAACCAAGACGGCAAAACTGGAGCGCTCTTCGGCTGGTTGATCTAGGCGTTTAGAATCTTTCCAGAGCTTTGCAAAATAATCCGCGATCGCAGCGGCTTCATCTTCTGGCGTTATGTAGAGACCACAGGAGAGATTGCCGGCGCCGGCACCTGGCCGCGCACGCAGGGTCTTCACGCCAAATGGCAACGCTGCTTTGGCGGCAATCTGGTCGATGATCAAGTTAGAGAAGTCGAGGATCTTTTGATCGTTGCGCCAGGTCGTAAGAAGATCAAATTGTTTGCAAATTCCGCCAAATGCACTTGCGAATGCTCCAAGTGTTTCAGCGCTAGCTCCGCGCCACCCATAAATTGCCTGGTTGGGATCCCCCACTGCAGTGACCGCATGTCCGCCGCCAAAGAGTGATGATAGGAATCGCACCTGTGAATATGAAGTATCTTGGTATTCATCCAGGAGAACTATCTTGTAACGAGCGCGCTCTATCTCTGATATCTCTGGAATGTCTTCCGCTAATTTTGCCGCGTAGGACATCTGATCATTGAATGTAAGTTGGCCAGTTAGCAAGCGATGTTCATCTAGTTTTTCAACCATAGGCAAGATCGCAAGGTGTTCGCTTACAGTTTCGAGGGCATCTCGGACTTCCTCGTTGGAGCCATCGGTGACCGCCTCCATCTGTGCCCCAAAATCTTCGAGAAATCCTCTGATCTCTCCGACTGAACTGTTGTGTTCGCCTAATTCGCCAGAGAGCGTCATTACTGCGTCAACGATGTAATCGGGCTTGTGAAATATCTGGGGAGTTACCTCGGTAAAGCTATTAACGATCTTGTGAGTGAGCTGCCAAGCTGCCGCTTCACCCAAAGGTTCGCCATCGGTATCGATTCCCATTCTTATTCCGTGTTCGGCCAAGGTCCGCCCCGCATAGGAGTGATAGGTCGAAACATCGACAGCGATATCCCCGTTGCCCGGAATCAGACCTGCGCTGCGCAGTTGGCGCAGGCGCTTGCGAATTCGGGTCGAAAGTTCGCCGGCTGCTTTTCGCGTGAAGGTCAGACCAAGAATTTGATCGGGCGTAACAACGCCATTTGCTACCAACCAGAGCACGCGCTGCGTCATGGTTTCGGTCTTACCCGAACCCGCGCCCGCGATAATCACGGTTGGTCCAAAGTGGCGAGACTCAATGATTGCGCTCTGTTCGGGCGTGGGATTAATCAACTTTCCGCCTGCACCGGCCAGCGCCTGCGCTATTCGCGAAGCCGTTACCTCGTTATCTATTTCGATAACTCCATTGACGATTCTGGCGGCCATTAGTCGATCACGCTCCGTCCTTCGGCTTGCAGAGGACATAGGGCCTTGATGGCACACATACGACACTGCTTGTTGATGACCGCATTGAAAGTAGCAGCCGCCATGCCTTCTGCTGCTGCTTCTACTTCGGCAATCACGGTAGGCGCATCAATGCTGGGTTGATCAATCGTGGCGATCTTCTTCGTCTCTTTCTTAAGAAAGAGCAGACCGGCACCACTGCTCGTAGCGCCCTCTGGTAGATCAGAAAATCCGCCCGCAACTACTCCTAATTGGTAAGCCGCTAATTGTTTGTGTTCAGCGGCTTCGGCGGCGGTGACAGGTGCGCCAGTTTTTAGGTCAACAACGAAATACTCACCACTCACGGGATCTCGTTCGAGTCGATCGACGCTGCCCCTAACGATGGCCCGCCCAAATTTCACTTCAAAGTTCTGCTCGACGAATACGAGTTCGCGCGGATTGGCGTGATGCCATTCAAAGAAACGTTTGAGCATCCGAGTCGCATCTTGCAACTGCTGGGTTTTAAACCAACCCACATTTTGATCAACTACTGGCCAGGCCTCGGTGAGTTGTGCAACGCCCTGCTCTAAAGTGAGTTCTGGATTTTCGAGAAGTTGCGATGCAATAAAGTGAATTGCTACACCCAAAAGCTGGGCTGTGGAGTCGCTATCTTGTGCGCCGGATCTTTCGAGGAACCACTTGAGCCCGCAATCATCAAAGGAGGCGAGAGAGCTGGGCGATACATAAATATCCTCATTGGGGCCAGCAACTGGAGCATCGGAACTTAGTTCTCGGGTACCCAGCCACTGCGATGGAACAGCGCTGTTAATTCCAGATTCGCCCAGGGTTTTGAGCAAACTAGCAGCGAAGTTGGAACCAGTTAAAGCGTCACGACGCAAGGTGGCAACGAGGGCTTGGCTGGTGATCTGACGCGGTGGTGCGCTAGTAAATCCATCTGCGGACTTGCCATGCACAGCTTCAAAGAGTTCATCGAAGTAGCGCGAGGGTTGG
>CAIPQX010000116.1 GCA_903867285.1 uncultured Actinomycetes bacterium
ATAACAGCAGGGACTAGACCAGCCCTACGATCGCGGCGCGATGCACCCTTACCAAAGTTGGTGCGCTTGCTACCGTTGATTTGAATCTCGGCCATTTGTAACTCCCTTATAGTGAACGGACACAACACGTTCCAAGAGAGAACCCGTCGATTACGGATATTTCTATCCCTCGCCGGAACGAAGACCTTAGATTAGCGACTCAAGGACCCTATTAACAAATTGCCCGCAAAAAGCCCTATAAAACGCCTTTATGAAAGGCCGTCGAAGAGGCTCGTCACTGATCCATCTTCAAATACTTCGCGGATGGCACGACCCAAGAGTGGGGCGATAGAGAGGACGGTCAACTTGTCGAAGCGAGACTCTTCAGGAATGGGAAGGGTATTTGTTACGACAACTTCGCTGACTCGAGAATTCTTGAGGCGCTCTACAGCTGGCCCAGAAAGCACCGCATGCGTTGCGGCAACGATAACTTCCTTGGCTCCGTCGTCAAAGAGAGCGTCAACGGCTTTAGTGATTGTTCCAGCGGTATCGATCATGTCATCGATAACGACGCAGGTCTGTCCCTGCACATCACCGACGACGCGGCCAGTAACAGATTCATTAGGAATCCGTGGATCGCGAGTTTTGTGAATGAAGGCGATGGGTGCGCCACCGAGCATGTCAGACCAACGCTCTGCTACTCGTACGCGACCTGAGTCAGGTGAGACGATCGTTAAACGTGAGCGGTCCACTTTGCTACCAACATAATTTGCAAGGAGTGGAAGTGCGAAGAGATGATCAACAGGACCATCGAAGAATCCTTGAATCTGCGAGGTGTGAAGATCGACGACCATCAAACGGTCTGCTCCCGCGGTCTTAAAGAGATCGGCCATCAGGCGGGCTGAGATCGGCTCACGTCCACGATGCTTCTTATCTTGACGGGCATATCCATAAAAAGGAGCAACGACGGTGATGCGCTTTGCAGATGCGCGCTTGAGCGCGTCGACCATGATCAACTGTTCCATGATCTGCTTGTTGACTGGCGAAGCATGGCTTTGAATTACAAAGGCATCTGAACCGCGAACGGACTCTTCAAATCGAACGAAAATTTCTCCATTGGCAAAGTCATAGGCCGATGTTGGAGTGATAGGTATACCAAGTTCAGCGGCGACATCTTCAGCTAACTCGGGGTAACCACGTCCGGTAAAGATTCGTAGACGTTTTTCCGAGCTCAGTCGAAGTTCGCTCATGCTTCCCCCTGTACCTTGGAGGGGCCATCGGTGGCCCCAGCTTTTCTGGCAGATTCTGCTGACTTTGTCCCAGCGCGTTTACGTAGGACCCACCCTAAGACATTTCTCTGCTTTGCTCTAGCAACTCCGATGGAACCAGCGGGCACGTCGTCGGTAATAACCGATCCGGCGGCGGTGTAGGCGCCATCCCCCACGGTTACCGGGGCGACGAGCATGGTGTCGCTGCCAATTCGGACATCGTTGCCGATCACCGTCTGGTGCTTATCAACGCCGTCGTAGTTCACAAATATGGCGGCAGCTCCAATATTGGTACCGGAACCGATAGTGGCATCCCCTACATAGGAAAGATGAGGCACTTTCGAGCCGGCTCCAATAGTCGAATTCTTTACTTCAACGTAGGCGCCCACCTTGCTGCCATCAGCGAGCACGGTGCCGGGGCGGATGAAAGAGAATGGTCCGACCGTTGCCTGGGCGGCGATCGAGGAGCCCGCCACTCGAGATTCGATGACACTTGCATCAGGTCCTACCGTCGAATTTTCAAGAGTGGTGCGTGGCCCGATTACAGCACCGCTGGCGATCTTCGTTGCTCCCAATAGGGCGCAA
>CAIPQX010000117.1 GCA_903867285.1 uncultured Actinomycetes bacterium
CGCCCCCTTAGCTCAGTCGGTAGAGTGCTTCCATGGTAAGGAAGAGGTCATCGGTTCGATTCCGATAGGGGGCTCGAAAATTACTCTTGGCGGGGTAGCTCAGCTTGGTAGAGCATGCGGCTCATAATCGCAGTGTCGCCGGTTCAAGTCCGGCCTCCGCTACCCAGTTCTCGCTCTATCCAGTATCAGATTGAGCGCGATTTAGACGAATCTAGAGGGATGAAGTAACCTTCACCTCTTACGTTTTCCACAAAAAAGGAGCACGACCATGGCAAGTAAGAGCGCGGATGTCCGCCCTAAGATCACTATGGCCTGTGTCGAGTGCAAAGAGCGTAATTACATTACAAAGAAGAACCGTCGTAACGACCCAGACCGCCTTGAGCTCAAGAAGTTCTGCCCACGTTGCAAGCTTTCTACGGTTCACCGCGAAACTCGTTAAATAATGCTCAACCCCGACCTCGTCGGGCGCACCTTCGCGGGTGCCACAGGTACGACAATCACCGCGGAATCGATAGCCGCATTTGCGCTCGCTTTAGGTGAACCAGAAACCCATTTAGCGCCTCCTACCTTTGCCATCACGATCTCACTCGAGCAGTCTCAATCTGTGCTCGTCGATTCTGGGCTGGACTGGAGTCGAGTCGTTCATGGCGATCAAAGATTTAGCATTTATAAGCAGCTGACAGCTGGGATGCAGGTTCAGTGCGATTCGACGATCGAGAGCGCTCGCGTCATGGCAGGAAATGAAATCATTACCGTTCGTTCTGACCTTATTGAGTCTGGTGAAGTCGCGGTTTCTAGCTGGTCGACGTTGGTATTTCGCGCATGAGCATCTTCACAGTTGGCGAAGTATTGCCAAGCAAGACGTACATTATTAATAGAGCATCACTCGTTACTTATGCCAATGCCAGCGGAGATCAAAACCCAATCCATCAGAATGAAGAATTTGCCCAATCGGTTGGTCTGGAAAATGTGATTGCACACGGCATGTACACAATGGGACTCGTTGGGCAGTACGTCAGCAGTATGGCTGGCAGTAGTTCCAAGGTAAAAGAGTTCTCGGCCCGCTTTACCAAGCCAGTCGTGGTGCCATCCGGAGTTGATGTGGAACTCGTGGTTAATGCCACCGTCGTAGAACTGACCGATGAAGTGGCTCGCCTGGAAATTACGGCGATCTGCAACGAGATAAAAGTTTTGGGGATGGCAAAAGCCGTCATATTGCTATGAGCGCCCCAGAAGTCGTTGTTGAATTAGCGCGGGCTCGGTTAGCAGCACGCGCCGCTAAGGACTGGGAGCTAGCCGATCAGCTTCGGAATAAGATCGCAGAACATGGCTTTGAAGTTCTCGATGTAGCGGATGGCTTTGAATTCAAACTCAAATCCCCCTTCCCCATAGTTTCTCGCGTGGGTGATCTGCGAAAATTCACCGATAAAACTTTTGAAAGTGCGATTGCAATAATTGCTGATGGATACATTGAAGACCTCAGTGCTGCCATCTCGAGCATAAAAGAGTTTGCTCCCGCAACCTGTGCAATTCTGGTTTTGATCTCCGGAAAGCCCGAGTTGGGATCTATCGCTGCTGCACTAGATTCTCGAACATTCATCACTCAGATCCAAGAAGGCGTTGGTTGGGGAGAGGCCGCAAATGCCTTACTTAAGTTCGCCCCCGCCCCCTATGTAATCATCATGGATCCTTCTACCCGCCTCTTAGCTGATGCGGTCACTCCGACATTGGCGGCCCTCGCAACCGGAGAGTGGACGGCAGTTGGTTGGCGTGGGGGATTGATAAACATTGCAGATGAGTGGCGCAGCGTTGACGATAAAGGCGTGGGATCTGTCGATGTCCTCTTTAGTTACTTTCTAGGGCTCAATCGCGAGAGCGCGATCGAGAGCGGCGGATTCAACAACCGAGCCATTTATTACCGCAATGCTGATATCGAGTTCTCACTTCGCTTGCGCCAATCCCGCGGCAATCTGCTCCAGATTGATCTTCCACTTGAGCAAGCTCGCCACCATGGCTATTACGACACAGACCCCGCATATAGAGATGAGCAGTCCAAGAAGAATTACGACCGAATTTTGGAGCGATTCCGCGGTAAGAATGAGATCTTGGTGGAGCGCCGCTAGCCTTACCCCATGACCAACCTCTCCGAGCTCACCACTCTGCACGTGGGTGGTC
>CAIPQX010000118.1 GCA_903867285.1 uncultured Actinomycetes bacterium
CACCTCTCTAGACCCTTTAAAGATGCAGTGTGAGGAATCTTTTATAGAATGTCCTTGTTATCTCGTGAGTCCTACGAGAGAATAGGCCAGTATTCACCGCTACAGCAGCTCGCCTTCGTCACTTTTGCGGAGTTTGAGCCGATTTAGTCTGAATTAAGTAACTCTAATGAGCCAGATCCATAGTGGCACTTGGAGCAGTTCTTCCCTAAGTTGAAGGAGTTTGAGATGGATTGGCGACACGAGGCGGCCTGCCGCGATGAAGATCCAGAGCTCTTCTTCCCTATAGGAAATACCGGACCAGCCCTGGCTCAAATTGAAGAGGCTAAAAAGGTTTGCGTGCGTTGCCCTGTTAAAGAGGCTTGCCTCGCCTGGGCGCTGGAAAGCGGTCAAGATGCTGGAGTCTGGGGCGGCCTATCAGAAGATGAGCGCCGCGCCCTTAAGCGCCGTGCCGCTCGTAATCGCGCTCGCATGATGGAGAGCCAGAACCAGTTCTAAACTTTAAAAACAATCATGGCAACGGTTTCGTCGTTGACGCGATTGAGCGAGATGCTGCCCTTCAACTCATTCTCAGTCAGCGTCCGCACGATCTGCAATCCCAGATTCGATGACTTCTCCCAATCAAAGCCGGTTGGTAGTCCCACGCCATTGTCGATGACCTTGATCGTATACGTCGACTCCGTGCGAGTTACTTCTACGCGAACCACATCACCACTTTCAGCGAGGCCATGTTCAAGAGCGTTGTGAATCAGTTCCGTAACAACCAACGCCAGCGGGGTTGCAACTTGAGAATCCAATATTCCGAATTCACCAATTTTTGCGGGAGTGATTGGCCGTGGACTTAACTCAATGGCGTTGTGAACGATGCGATCATAAACTTCATCGAAGAGAACTGATTCGGCAGAACTTGTCGATAACGTTTCATGCACAATAGCGATCGATGCTACGCGCCTGACCGCTTCAGCTAGGGCCGCACTTGCAATGGGATCTTCGACCCTACGAGACTGTAGACGAAGCAGAGCCGACACTGTCTGCAAATTATTCTTCACGCGGTGGTGAATTTCGCGAATCGTCGCATCCTTCGAAACGAGCGCACGATCCCGACGACGCAGCTCAGTTACATCGTGGACTAGAACAATCGAACCGATGCGATCTCCCGCTTCGATAAGAGGAATAACCAGAAGGTCTGCAATTCCATTGCCATTATCAAAATCGGCACGGCGCAGCGTCTTTCCGCTCAACACCGATGCCCAACTCTCATCACTTGCCGTCGATTGATTGCGTTGCAGCGAATCAAAAATTGCCCCGAGTTGTCCGCCTTCGAGTTCGTTATCCCATCCCAAGCGACTGATCGCAGAACGCGCATTGGGACTGGCATAGGTGACCGAGCCGACTAAATCTAAGCGGACCAGTCCATCTCCTACGCGAGGAGCAAACTCGGCCTGATAAATACTGTCTTGAATCGGAAATGTACCTTCTGCGATCATGCGATAAACCTTGTGTGCAATCTCGCGATAATTAATTTCCAGTGGGGAACCCGAACGCATTGCCACCGCGTTGCGATGGCGTGAGATAACGGCAATGGTCTGTCCCTCAAAGTGCACCGGGACGGTCTCCTCTTTAATCAAGGTATCGCCGACCATCTCTGGTTCAGAATCGCGGATGATTGATCCGGTAGAGAGCGATTGGTCGATCCGCGCATTCTTGCCCCAGGTCAGCTCTTGGCCAATAACATCTTGCGCGAAGACAGTTGGCGCAGTCGTTGGGCGAATATGCGCAATAGCAATATGACCTTCGGGCCAACTCTGGTAATCCTTACGCTTTGGTACCCAAAGAATCAGATCGGAGAAGGAGAGGTCGGCGAGCAACTGCCACTCGGAAACAAGTTCAGAGAGGCGTTCGCGATCTTTGACGGTGAGCGCGGTGTGCGAATAAACCAGATCACTGCGCGAACTAATCACCAATGTTCGCACCTATCTACTCGTGAAATCCGCTAACCCAGCGCGGTCGCAATCTTAGCAATCTCCCTCCGCTTTGGATTTCCCAGGCGGAGTACACCCAGAAACCCAACGGCGGGCGACGGCTCTAACTGACCTTCGCGCATGATGTAGCGATTTTCCCCCAAGGTGAGCGTCAGGAACTTGCTCTCCCATTCGCGCAACTCGCGTGAATGGCCTGTCAGAACACAGATGTAGGAAACCGGCAGGCGCTTTACCAACAAGGGATATTCGCGAAGAAATTGCGTCAGCTCTGCCATGCTCGCTGGAGTTGATTTACAGAGATAGATCAAATGAGTGGCCTTATCGAGAATGTTGTTTACCAATGATCCATGCCACCGGCGATCGGTAACCGCTTCGGCCAACCCGGGGAGGGTTCCGAGATCGACGACCATCGTCTCATCACCATCTGGAATCTGCGTCGGTCGCTTCTCGCGGTCCAGAGGCAAAATTTCAACCTGATTCTTCTCTACAAAAGTGCGCTCTCCTACTAACCCGTGCGAACGGATGTCAGCGTCGATAAAGAGAACTGGTCTCTGCTGCGACAACTCTTGCGCCAATACCGTTGCGAACCGGGTGCGCCCCGGCGCGCCAGAGCTGCCGGTAATTGCAATAACCTTCCGAGCCCTGGTGCTGCTCAACGTGTCGCGATTGATCCTTTTGATTGTCGATAGAGGTGGACTCGTCTCTATCTGATTCGCATCCGAGTGCAACATCGGTGCGCGTAGCTTGCCGCGAATTGCCGTCATGATTTCGTGTGAAGTGAATGGAATGGCGTCGAGCCCGATAAAGGTAATGGTTGGTGATGCAAACTCTTCCAGGAATTCTGCACCTAAACCGGTAAAGTCCCCTTGATAAACAATCACGGTGCGAAGTTCCGAGCCGCGCTGGCGCATGAACTCAGAGAGTGATTGCGCATCAAAGGCACGATAGATAATGCTCCAACCCTGCGAGAAGAGAAGTTGCGCCACAAAATCTTCACTCTCGGCATCTGGAATTGCAGTGACTACTTCAAGTTGTGGAATCTCAGATCGGGTCACGAGCGAGCACCAACCTTCCTTGAGACTCTGCCGTAACAATGATTGCCGCCACAGCGCTGCTCGCTGCGACACTTACCGCCACGCTGCCGCCCAGGGCACGCGACTTCTGATCAATATTTTGGATTGCAACCCGATGCGCAACCACGGCCGGTAGCACCGCTTGCTCCTTGGGAATTACATAAATATCGACGAGATCCCCCACCGCCAGATCCGCTGGCAAGTCAACAATCGATACCCCGATAGGCAAATAAGTAGCAGTGGGGTTTGTCATTCCGCGGTTGAGATCGATAACAGCTATCAAATCCCCTGGGTGCAAAAGTCGCGTCGCATATTGCCCAATTACGGTTTCAGAGCCACCGAGATAGTGTCCCGAATCCAAAGTGAGATTAGCCTTCACCAATTGGACTTCACGCGCCGTAATCTTGGAGCCGCTCGGGATAGTTGCAGTCGCCATCCAAAGCGAAGTAGTGGGGCTGTTATTGAGCAAAATAGAGAGCGCTAGTAGCGATAGAATCAGGCCGCCTACTGCCAGAATTCGGCGAAGATTGCGCTGCATAAATTTCTGTAAATCGTCCATGGGAGATGAATACTCAATCCCAGCGCCTCATGCATTTGGCTATCCACAGGCCAAAGCTATTAAGCGCGAAGTTTCCTCGCAGCCAAACTCAGCGCCCATAGAGCGTGGCTCAGATAGCGATTGTTCTGACCAAAGTGCAATCGAGCCTGCGAAATCTGGCTTTTCAAGGAGGCAATCTGGGTATTCGTTGCTCTTTTGGCCTGCACAGAAAGTCGGTGGCCCTGCTCCACGACAGTCAGGAGCGCAGCTGCCCGGGCAGCAAGCGTAAGATCTTGATATCTGCTGATAAGCGTGAAGTATGTGTAATAGGAGCCATCCGAATTCTGCGCCGTGCAATCAAGACTTCTATCCATTCCGGACACAATTCCTATAACGGTAACTACCCCGTTGATTGTGCTTACGACCGGAGAACCGCTATCCCCGAGACAGGCATCTGCGCCTTCGGATTTAACCCATGCCGAATTTGGATTCGGGGCAGAACTAGAACTCAAACTTCCAGTAAATGACTCTGGAAAGTTCGAGGAAGATGTCGCAGTATCTGAGTAGTAGCCGTAGCCGGTGATCGTGAGACGCGCACCATCTATTTTGAGTGCTGCCAATTGCGCTTCAGTCGCGATTGCAATGGGAGCCTGCAGGGTTTGCGCATGAGACAAGATCAGAAAAGCTAAATCATTATTGCCAACGGTTAAACCAGCCTGAATCTTGAAATCTGAGTAGAGCTCGATGGAATTAACTTTATTGGCTTGGGTAATAGATGCCAGCGAACTTCCAGCTGCACCAACGTATACATCGGTGGTCAATTTTCCATTCGCATCGGTAACGCAGTGCGCAGCGGTCACAACTGTCAGTGGTGCTATTAGGACCCCTGAGCATGCCCCTGTGTTACCCGGCGACAGAACTGTCTTGATAGGTACTGCGTAAGAGTTGCCGGCCGCTGGTAGACCATTTTCAACCGCATGAACTGGCGCGATCGGAGAGACTGCAACGACCAATGCCACAAGCGCATATCGGCGTTTTCCCTCGCGCAAGAATGAACTCTTCAAGCGTGGACTCTAACAGGCGGTGAGTGCTAGCACTCACCGCCACTGCAATTACCCGGTCAAATAAACGCTCAAAGCCTTACAAATCGGGCATGGATTCCTTCAACTTGAGCTACTTGCCGACCACCACCACGCACTTGTTTACATATCTAGCGCAGAGCTTGTTAGTAACAGTTCCCTTGCCAGCAAACTTGATCGTCGCCTTAGGGGCTATCTTCTTTATCGCTACTGCAATTGCCTTAGCGCGAGCCTGCGCCAGAGCCGGATCGGTCTTTGGATTTGTTGGTTCGGCATATCCATAAACCGTAATGACGGCGGCTAACTTATACGCCTTCAACTTCGCAATATCCGCAGGCGTAGCAACGCTTCCACCAGTCTTATAGCCAATCACCAGCGTGAGTGAGCTGTCCAGACCAACAGGTGACGTAGGCTCCCCCGACGCATTCGTAGGTGGTGTTGGTGTTGGAGTTGGTGTTGGTGTTGGAGTTGGTGTTGGTGTTGGAGTTGGTGTTGGAGTTGGTGTTGGTGTTGGAGTTGGTGTTGGTGTTGGTGTTGGTGTTGGTGTTGGTGTTGGTGTTGGCACCACTTCCACCAAGTTAATGGTAAATGCCTGATGCGTGAGAATTGGATAGAGCCCATTAAAGACCTGGCAATAGACCAAACCGGCAGCATGGGCTGGCATTGTGAACTTGATGGTCGAAACTGTCTGCGTCCAAGATCCAACTCGCAAGAAGACTCCACCGCAATCCAGATTCACAATCGGAGTGATGAAATGCCCACTTATGGTTACTTCATATCCGCCGGTCACTGAACCCGAATTTGGTGAGATTCCCGAGATCGTCGAAGTCTGATCTACGATCGGTGTTGGGTTCACGGGTGCTGGAGGAGCAATGACTTTTGCAACCGCCGTTGTACCTTCCGACCATTCCGAATTGTAATAATTAGAATCGTTGGATACTGCATATATGCTGACATAGTAGGTAGTTCCGGGCGCTAATCCAGTGATATCGGCTCCTGATACATAGTTATCGACCCAGGTCCAGGTTGAACATTCGCAGGGAGTGACTTCTACTGAAATCAAGGCCGAGTAGGAGAGTGCGCCTAGGACAGAGGCAAAAGTTGCCTTGATCGATCCGCTCGCAGTTCCAGAACTAGCGGTTACAACAGGAGTAGCAATTCTCCACCGCGCATAAAGATCGACACTTGACGTGAATTGGTAACTGTCTCCAGTCGAATAACTGTCTCCCGTTCCATCAGCACCTCTCGTCCACCGAAGAAATGCATATCCAGGATTCGTAAAATCAACTGCAGTGAGTACGGTGGAACTACTTGCCGTTTGAGTGTAAGTATCATCCAAAGCACCAGTCACGTTGGAGTGGAAGGTCACTGTATATGAAGGTGTAAGTGCCTCAAACACTGCGCTTATCACAACCGGAGAGGCCGGCATGAAGAATGCGAAAACATTGGGATCTTCTGTAGCTGTCAGTTCCACAGAACCTGATTCGCCAAAATTCGCAAAAAGTGTTCCAACCTTGAGCTGAGACCCTTCCCACGCATTTACAGTTAAGATCACCACTTCTCCAGCCGCAAACGCTGCGTTATAAACGGAATTGATACCAACGTAGCCACCTAAACTAATATCGGTATGCCCAGCTGGATATCTCACCGAGTAGGTGTCTGTCCATTGGGCGTAAAGAGTGAGGTCTACTGAGAAGTCGTAAGTCTCACCATCACCATATGCCACACCGGATCCATCTGGCTCGGTATTCCAACCCATGAATTCATGTCCATCGTAAATGAAAGTGTTGCTTCGAAGCGCAGTTGGAGCGTGGCCGTCCTGTGCATTTTGAGCCCCCCAACTACCGATGACTTCTGTGAAAGTAACCCTGTACACCAATGCCCATTGGGCGTAAAGAGTGATGTCTGCTGAGAAGTCGTAAGTTGCACCCTCAAGATATGTCACACCGAATCCATCTGGCTCTGTATTCCATCCCACGAATGCGTAGAGTGGGTAAAAGTTCTCAAAATTATTGGCACTCAACTCGGTCGCAGAGCTTGCGCTTTGAGGATCCATCGATCCACTGCCATTAATTGCATTCCAATCGAAGGTAACCGTGTGAGAAATAATCTCTGTACAACGGGTGATACTCCCCCAACTTGTATAGAGGTCGTAAACAGATTGAGATGCATTTACGCAAGTCAGGCCAGTGTCGGTAAATATCTGTCCTCTCCTGCTTGGTCCATCAAAGAGGGTCACCGTGTCAGGAATTGTCATCGAAGTGAGACTTGTATCGTGGTAAAACGCATTATTTCGAATTGTTGTGACGCCTGTTGGAATCACAACAGATACAAGATTTGGATCGTTTCTCAATAATCCCGAAGTAATTTCAATCAAAGAACTTGGGAGCGTGATTGACACTAGGCTATTCATGTAGGCGAAAGTCTGATTTCCAATGTAAGAAACAGAGTTGGGAATTGTGAGCGAAGTAATAGAGCTGTCATACTCGAATGCCCCATTCCCAACACCGCCATTAATCGTTGTCAATTGGCTATTCTCAGCAAAGATAACGGAAGACAGATACTGATCCCCGTTAAATGCGCCTTGACCAATAACGATCACTGATGAGCGGATTACAACCGAAGTAAGTGCGCTGTTATTACTGAAAGCCCAAGCGCCAATTGCAAGAACACTCGAGTCAAATGCTACTTCTCCTACACAGGAATCACTGGAAACCACTGTTCCGGTCGCAAGATAGACGGTGTAAGTGCCACCTGCCGAGCAAGATTTACCCCATTGGGCGTAGAGAGTTAACGTTGCCTCATTCGAACTATATGAGAATGCGGTCGCTAGATCGGCGTACCGGGTCCCACTGCCATCTGTAGCGGAATTCCAGCCCGTGAAAACATACCCTTCGGGGGCAGTAAATACGTTAGCCGCTAATGAGGTGGGTGCGGCACTGACTTGGTTCTCCATGCTTCCCGATCCGCCATTCGGAACAAATTGAACAGTCTGAGGTAGGCATTGGGGTATCCAACCAGTCCAACTGGAGTTCCAAGTTCCATGGAGGGTACCTAGTGAATACTCGGCTGCTGATGCGACGACGCAATAGACTTGAGTCTGGTCGAAAATTCCAAATCCCAACGAAGTAACGCTGTCGGGAATTCTAAATCCGCTGCTCAGCTGGTAAGAATACTTGAAAGCATATTCTCCAATATAAGTCACAGAATTGGGGATTACTATATTCGTAAGATTTGTCGCTCCCAAAGAATAAGATCCTATTGATATTAGACCTTCTGGGAGCGCAATAGATGTGAGACTCCAAGAGTTTGAAAATGCGTAAGATCCAAGTTGTGTAACGCTCGAATCTAGAATCAGATCGCCTGAGCAATTTTCACTTGAAATTACCACTCCATCGTGTACGGAATAAGTACCACCGCCGGGGCACGAGAAAACCGAGTTCCAAACGGCATACAGGGTGACACTGCCAGCGTCGGTGAAACGTGTGCTGACAGGGCGGAGCACGGCTCCCTCTGAAATAAAGATTCCGGTTCCATTCGGATTCGTAGCCCAACCTGTTAGTACATCTGATTGCATTGGACCCAATCCGTCAAAACTACCTTTGTCATACACACCAAAGTCCATAACCGTTGTTTCGTAATGAGGTCCCAGATTCACACTGCCTAGATTTACTTCGCGTCCGCCATTGTTTAAGTCAAAAGTGAAATAGATGATATTGGGAGCCCATGTTGCTGTGAGGATCACATTTAGGGTCGACATTGTGTAAGGGTCGCCTGGTTCGTACGTTGAATATCCATCGCTCCAACCCGCAAATCCGTACCCGGTTTTTGTTAGCCCAACACTTGAGGCCGTAACAAAACTTGAATTTTCCAAAACATCAGATTGTGTAGGAAGTGTTCCACTTCCACCGCCGCTGGCATACGTAACAGTATGAGTTACAGTAGGCGGAGTGTTGTCTTGCCAGACCGCATACAAAGTTGGACTATCAACTGGCACAAAGATCCCTGTGAGCGCCGTAGATCCAGGTAGGGGCGAAGTAGACCACCCTTGAAAACTGAAGTACCCGTCACTCGAGAGAATTGGCAATTCGGCTGTCGAAATTGTTACCACGTCCAGAATTGAGCTAGGAACGCCGATTTCATGCCCATTTGAGTTGAAACTAATACTTTGTCCGATGCAGCGTGGAAATGAAGATCCATAGTCATCAAGCCAAGCCCCGGCAATCAATCCAAGAGCATACTGAGATTCTGAAGTGTAGATACAGGCAAGCCCGTTGTTATACCCAAAGAGGTCGTTTCCTAGGGTGGAGACCGTGTCTGGAATAAGAAAGGGGATAGTTATTCCATAAGATTGATAGAAAGCAAGACCACCAATCGAAGTTACCGAGGATGGAATACTGATACTTTGAATGCCGCTTCGTTCAAATGCTCCGACACCGATCGAGGTTACGGTATTTGGAAGAATGACAGAGACGATGTTGCCATCCCCATAGAAGGCGAATTGCCCGATCTCCGTCACGCTTGAATCTAAAGTCACTGTGCCACTGCAAGTGGTAAATCCGTCAACTGGCTGCGTAAGCGCGCCATTTACAACTCTGTAAGTGCCACCGCCAGAGCAGTCAAAAACATTAATTACTGGACTGTTATCCTGCCAAATCGCATAAAGCGTCACGTTCACCTCTGGCGTGTAAGTCCCCGAAAGAACTGAGCCATTGTCAGATGTTGACCAACCTAAGAAAGTGAAGAATCCACTATTTGATATCACTGGCAGTTCGGCAATCACCACGGTGTAAATCGCGCTAAGAGAGTCAGGGGCGACGCCGTGACCATTGGCGTCGAAAGTAATTGACCTGGGATTGCAACTAGGAATGTTTATAGAACCTTCGTATACCGTTCTCCAGGCACCTGTCGAAAGCCCCAAGGCATATTCGGTATCTGATGCATTTACACAAGACATCGCTGTACCGGCAAAAATATCTGTACCAAGGCTCGTGACCGCATCTGACACGTAAACATGCATGGTTAATGCTGTATCCCCAAGGAAGGCATAGCTATATATCGATGTCACCGAGTTGGGAATCTCCACCGAGGTCAGATTGATATTTCCCTGAAAAGACCCTCTCCCGATTGAAGTGACTGATGATGGAAAGACCAGTGAGGTGATCCCAGTAGCCCCAAAAAATACATATCCACCTATCGAAATGACACTCGAATCAAAGACCACGACACCGGAGCATGCATCGTTGAAATCTACAACCCCGTTCAGAACATGGTAAGAACCAGTACCGCAT
The DNA here is from genome assembly GCA_903867285.1 of uncultured Actinomycetes bacterium. Taxonomy (GTDB): domain Bacteria; phylum Actinomycetota; class Actinomycetes; order Nanopelagicales; family Nanopelagicaceae; genus PALSA-747. The sequence goes on from CAIPQX010000118.1 coordinate 9,961, forward strand.
GCGAATGAATTCGAAGAACTCCAAATCGCATAAAGAGTCGAATTCTGAGTTGGTGGTGTGTAATCGCCCGTAAGGACCGACCCACTGGAAGTCTCGGACCAACCTAGGAATATGTAATAGCCATCTGTATTCTCTGGTGGGAGCGATCCGAAGGCCAATGAGCTGACACCCGTGGCGGGTGAAGGCGTCGTTCCATGATCCTGATTGTCAAACCTAACCTCGTATGTTGTACGAGTCCATACTCCGTAAAGGGTGTAGTCGCCAAATATTGCAAATACGTCAAGGTCAGTACCACCGGTGAAAAACATGCCACCCCCATCAGGCGACGTGCTCCACCCTGAGAATGTGAAATCATCGGAGTTCAAATTCCCCGTATTTGCTAAAACCGTGACAATTGCACCTTGTTGGTATGGACCAAAAGAGTCAACCGGTACGTTGCCCCTAGAGCCGATCCGATTAGCATCGTAGGTAACGGTGTAAGTGACTGGACGATTGAGGAGAACTTCTGTCGCTAACTCCAGTGAGATATTAGCCTGTTGTAGTGCGGCATCGTCACTTCCCAAAGCGGCATTGACATTTGCAAGATAAACCGCATCTTCAATTGATCCTCCGGCAGCGACATAGGCGGCTTGATCGTTGGCTGCTATCACTCGATCCGCAGCCAGTTGGGCGGCTGCCGCTGCGGCTGCAACTTCAGCTTCATGAGCCAGTAGAACATTGTAGTTAGTGACCAAACTTTGAACCTGCGCATTCGCAACGTCGTAATCGCTGCGAGCTGCTGCCCAGAATTGATTGTTGATTTCATCGATGATTGCAGCTGCTGCGTACCCATCTAACTCAAGTTGGTAGGCTGCTGCGGCCGCAACATCAGATTCATGGGCCAATAGAGTGGGGTAGTTACTGACCAATGTTTTCTGGAGTGTGGTCAGGGCCTCGTAACCACTGCGAGCGGCACTCCAATTCCCAAGGTCTATGTTGGAAATAACCGCATTTGCGGCTAATAGATCTTCACTAGTGGTGGTGTCAAACCAAACCGCGTACAGAGTTGAGTTCTGAGTTGGTGTGTAATCGCCTGTAAGAACGGAACCGCCAACAGTCTCGGACCAACCTTGGAATATGAAATAGCCGTCGGTGCTTTCTGAAGGAAGGGATGCCAGCGCGATCGTTGTCACGTTTGTTGCATCGCCAACCGCTGATCCATGACCTTGATTGTCAAAGCTAACCGTGTAGGTCTGATTGGGAGTCCACTGTGCATACAAGGTTGCTCCACCAGCGCTGAAGTCAAAAGATCCGCCATCTTCATAAGCAGTTCCGTAGCTTCCACCTCGTGAGTCAGTATTCCAACCCGCAAAGGTGTA
>CAIPQX010000119.1 GCA_903867285.1 uncultured Actinomycetes bacterium
ATACACGGTATTTCGGTTGGAGCCCTACCTGCTGGCATAGCGGCTGTTCTCACACATCGCATCAATCAACAAGAAATTACCGTAGACGCTGCCGTGAAACAGGATCGGGCAATGGCGATTCAGGCACTTTATTTGGATCCGTTAGTGGCAAAGCTAGAGTCAGCAATCGGAATTCTTGACGACGCCATTGATTTTGATCCTAGTCACATGAAGAATTTTGCTCAGTAATGGAAGAAATTATAGATCTTGTAATTGCCATAGATGCAGGTGGTACTGAGATAAAAGCCGGCTTGGTTCAAGGGGCAGAGATCATCGATTTCGCGAGGCGGCCTACCGAACGCGAAATGGGCCCTGATCATGCGCGAGATCGCATTCTTGCTGTGGCTCGCGACCTGCATGAGTTGCATCCTGAGGCACGAGCGTTGGGACTGGTTGTACCGGGAGTCGTTGATTCTCTCAATGGAATTGCCGTGTACTCAGAGAACCTGTTATGGCGAGATATTCCTTTCAAGCAATTACTAAGTGAAATGACCGGTTTGCCGATTGCCTTTGGACATGATGTGAGGGCTGGAGGACTTGCGGAATCCGTTTATGGCAGTGGAGTTGGATACTTAAATTCATTATTTCTGACGATTGGCACAGGGATCTCGGGTGCGATGATTCTAAATGGCGAGATGTACCAAGATGTTTACTCTGGAGAACTTGGTCACTTTGATGTAAGTAGCGGAGTTCTTTGTGCTTGTGGGGCGACTGGCTGCCTTGAAACTGTCTCCACGGGTCCTTCGATCGCCAGAACTTTTCGCGAAAGAAGTGGCAAGGAAGCTAAAAACTCTGCAGAGGTTCTCTCCATGGCAAAGAGTGGAGACCACGTAGCAGAGGTTGTGTGGAACGAGGCGATGTTAGCTTTGGCCAAAGCCCTCATGGCATATATAAATGTATTAGCTCCTGAAATCATCATCCTTGGGGGTGGATTGTCTCAAGCGGGCGACGACATGGTGATCCCAATAGAAAAGTATTTAGATTCCAAAATTACTTTTCAACGCAGGCCAATAATTGCAATTGCCGAGCTCGGTGATAGGGCCGGCATGATCGGCGCAGGAGTTCTCGCCATGCAGACAAAGCAATAGCTATCCGTGCTTTCTGCTGAAGAACCAAAGGAGAGGTAGTGTGGCGGAACTAGGGATTGCACCATGTGCAATACCTCGGGTCAAGGCTTTGGGCTATAACTAGTCCGTCTTCTTTGTAATCACAGCAAACACAACTCAAGATCTCTTGGCTGATGGCTTCAGAGTTTAAACGTAAACATTCTCCACACTTAACTCCCTTCTTATGAGTGACTCCACCCCACCCAGGTGAATTGCAATAAGGACACAACTGGTTGACTCGGAGGGCTAGCGCTAGTGCTGCCCTACTTATGTTGAGTTGGCGTGTTGGTGAACAGTGCGCGCGTAGGTCAGATTCGATAGTCACAAGGCCCTGAGGGGAATACTCAGAGCATTCTTCGATCGCTTTCCTCAGTTGCGTGATGTTGCCGATCCCTTTAACGCAATAGTTTGATACGGGCGTCTGGGGTCGAACGATAAGTTTATGAAGCGGAAAACCTGCTTGCAATAAAAAGCCACTTATATCTTCACCTCTGTTTACTGAGACAGTAGCTACGGTGATTTCAAATGATCGGAAAGTCTCACTGATCACAATATTTCGTTCATCGTCCACCAGCACCACATGCTCGATATCACTGATAGCAAAGGGGATTAGCGGATCTGGGCCAATTGATCCTTCAGATGCGATACCCAAAGAGGAACCGCTGGCATCCATACCCATCCGCGCTTTGAGTATGGCTGTTTCCCTAGGTGGATTTAATCTTTTGATCTCCCCAGTGAAAGTCCCCAACCGGTCGGTATCCAGATCCATTTCAACTACATGCAGTCCGATCAAATCCGCAAAAGCTGGTCTTATCTGACCCAATTTCTGGTGTTTACTCGTTAAGACTGCCTTTTGATCGGCATAGGGATGTACTTTGAA
>CAIPQX010000120.1 GCA_903867285.1 uncultured Actinomycetes bacterium
GACAAGAGAGTGCATCTCGGGTGCTAATTCGTGAGTACCAATGGAATGCGCGCCTGCAGATGTGATCGTCGCTGATATCTCGAGAACTGCATCATCAGGAAGTCCTGCCACTGCGCCATCGTTAAGGGTATTTACGATATGAACGGTGCCAGCATCTTGATAGATATCTGCCATCAGTTCCGCTGCCGCATCAGAATAGTAGGCCCCGCCGCGCTGCATGAGTTCTGCTGGCTTGGTGACTAATGACTCATCGGCAAACTTTGCCATGAGCTCGGTTTCGATCTTCATGACTTCGCTGGCACGTGTCGGATGGCCTTTTTGATATTCAATCCACGGCTTTTGGGCAAAGTAATAAAGCAGGTAGTAATTGGGGATTGCCTGGAAAATATCCACATCGCTCTGCAGCCAGCTAGGGGAATCCCCTACATTTGCCTGGTTTATGGCCAAATTGCGAAAGGCGGCCAGTGCTCGCATTGAGATATCTTCTTCGCGATGAGTCACCCCGCGCACCCACGAGAGATGGTTGAGTCCCACATAGTCCAGGGATAGTTCTGCTGCTGGAATCTCCAGAGCTGTTGCTAATTCCATCTTTGTATTCCAGGGCACGTTGCATAAGCCAATGGAGTTCACCTGTGGCACATGGGTCTTGAGCATCTGCGTTATTAGCCCGGCAGGATTTGTAAAATTGAGCAAGATCGCCTGCGGTGCCACCTCGGCAACGACTTTGGCTATTGAAAGAGCGACGGGAATGGTTCGCAGCGCTTTTGCAAAACCACCAACGCCAACGGTCTCTTGACCTATCAACCCGAAGTGACGCCCTAGCATTTCATCGTTGTGGCGGGCGGTTTGCGTGCCGACTCTAAATTGACTGACAACATAGGTAGAACCATTGATAGCTTCCCGCAGATCCGTTCCAAATTCCACGAGAATCGAACTTCCCGACGCTTTGACCATCCGTTGCGCAAAGGCCGCAATCACTTTCACCCGGTCCAGGTTGATATCGACAAGGTGTATCTCAGTTATCGGAAGGCGATCTTGACGTCGCAAAATCCCATCGATCAACTCTGGTGTGTAGGTAGAACCGCCACCTATAACGGCGATTTTCAAGAGGATGCCTTGGTTCGTTTTTCAAAGACTCGATCACAGGCTTGCGCAGAAGCTAGGTCAAGTGCGCCAATCAAGATCCCTTGGTCACCTAGTTCGCTTACGGCGAGACGAGGTGGGTAAGGCAAGATCTCCTTTAAGAGCGCTTCAATCGGCTTAATAAAGAATTTAGCTTGTCGCCCGATTCCACCCGCCAGCACTACTAGTTCGACATCTACTACAGCAGAAATTCCCGCGATATAGAGTGCAATGCGATCTGCTTCGAGTGCGACCACGGCTTTGCCTAGAGAATCCCCTGCCTTAGCGGCGTTGAGGATATCCACCGTTGAATAGGGCTCTTGGAGCGTCGAATCCGGGTGAGCATCGGCAAGTGAACGGGTTACAAAGGCGATGCGGTCGCCCGAAGGGTTGGTCGCTGTGCGTTGACGATCACGCGGATCTCCAAAGGGGATATAGAAAACTTCGCCCGCAGCGCCGCTATGTCCGCGATGTAGTTTGCCGTTAAGAACTAGCCCCGAACCCAAACCTGAACCCACCGAGAGCACCGCGAAATTGGAGATACCCTGTCCAAAACCCGCGACTTGTTCCCCAACTGCCACGAGATTAATGTCGTTTTCGACGATGGGATCAATGTTAAAGAGTGATTCGATCTCCGCCGCGAGGTTCACACCGTCGAGCGCACCGATAGTTCCGGCGATTGCGATCTTGCCCGTGGATTGATCTATTACTCCTGGAGTACCCACCGCGATTGAAACGATATCAAGCCGAGTAAAGCCGGCACTCTTGAGCGATTGATCCACACTGGACTCGACGATTTCAAGCAGAGACTTA
>CAIPQX010000121.1 GCA_903867285.1 uncultured Actinomycetes bacterium
GAGAAGCGCGCTGCGATTTTGGCCCGTGGTGGTGAGGCCTATCCAGTAGCCGTTCCCCGCACTGCATCCCTCAAAGAGATTCGTGCGCGCCATGCTGGCCTCGAAATAGATGTAGCAACTGGAATTCAAGAGAGTCTCTCTGGGCGCGTGATATTTAAACGTGACACTGGAAAGCTCTGCTTTGCAACGTTACGCGAAGGCGATGGCACCGAGTTGCAAGCGATGTTCTCTCTCGACAAAGTTGGCGTCGAGGTTTTAGACCAATGGAAGAGCGATATTGATATCGGCGACCTGGTTAGCGTCACTGGTGAGATTATTACTTCAAAGCGCGGGGAGTTGTCTATCCTCGCCAACTCATATCAACTTGCTGCAAAATCACTCCGCCCGCTTCCTGTCGAACATAAACCACTCTCTGAAGAGACGAGAGTACGGATGCGTTATGTGGATCTTATCGTTCGTCCCGAAGCGCGCTCGAATGCACGTCTACGTCCGCAGGTAATGAAATCTCTGCGCGATTCCTTTGCAACTCGTGACTTTATTGAAGTCGAGACTCCCATGTTGCAGGTGATGCACGGTGGGGCTGCGGCTCGGCCATTCAAAACTCATAGCAATGCATACGACATGGATCTCTTCTTGCGAATCGCTCCCGAGCTCTTCTTAAAGCGCTGTGTGGTTGGTGGCTTAGAGCGCGTCTTTGAAATCAATCGCAACTTCAGAAATGAAGGAGCAGATTCGAGCCACTCTCCAGAGTTTGTCATGATCGAGGCCTATCAGTCTTATGGAGACTGGGATTCGATCGCAGAACTTACGCGCAATTTGGTTCAAGAATCGGCGATGGCGGTTTTTGGTTCTCATGTCGTAACTCACCATGATGGTCGCGAGTTAGATCTCGGCGGCACTTGGCGCGAAACAAATCTCTTCGATCTTATTTCAGAAGGTGTAGGCGAAGTTGTTTCCCCGCAAGCTTCTCTTGATGACTTGAAGAAGATTGCGACCAAACTTGGAATGAAGGTTGATCCAAAGTGGGTTACTGGAAAATTGGCCGAAGAGATCTTCGAGCACGTATCCGCAGGCAAACTCCATGAACCAATCTTTGTTCGTGGCTATCCAGTCGATACCTCACCGCTGGTTCGCGCCCACCGCACAACTCCGGGCTTGGTTGAAAAGTGGGATCTCTATATTGAAGGTTTCGAACTTGCGACCGGCTATTCAGAGCTCATTGATCCAGTTATCCAGCGAGATCGCTTAGTTGAACAGGCAGCCCTTGGTGCCAAGGGGGATGTCGAGGCGATGAACCTTGATGAAGATTTCTTACGCGCTATGGAATATGGAATCCCACCGATGGGCGGAATGGGTATGGGAGTTGATCGTCTCTTGATGGCGCTGACTGGTCTAGGAATTCGCGAAACTATTCTCTTCCCACTCGTAAAGCCGGAGGAGCAGTGACTTTAATCATTCGCCCGGCGCGTACCGCTGATATCAAGGCTATCCATTCCATCATCGACACCTACGTCCTCGGACGTCGCCTATTGGCCAAAGAGACTGTCACCCTTTATGAAACAGTCCAAGAGTTCACCGTCGCCGAGTTTGATGGGGAAGTCGTCGGCTGCGGGGCTTTGCACGTCCTCTGGGAAGATCTCGCCGAAGTTCGTACCGTCGCCGTCTTGGAGAAGATGCGCGGCAAGGGGGTTGGCAATGCGCTTATCGCCAATATCGTTGAGCGCGCTCGAACCCTGGGAGTAGCGCGAATATTCTGTCTGACATTTGAGACCGATTTCTTTGGAAGAAATGGCTTTGAGATTATCGAAGGCACCCCGGTAGACCACGAGGTGTATCAGCAGCTTCTGCGCTCCTACGACGAGGGTATCGCTGAATTCCTGGATCTAGAGCGGGTCAAACCCAATACCCTGGGAAATACCAGAATGCTGCGAATCCTCTAAAATTTAGCTGCGTGGGCATAAATATCAGCAAATCCGCGTTACAGGTAGGCTAATCCTAAGCAAGTAGAAAGAAGGTGCCCCATGTTTGAGCGCTTTACAGATAGAGCCCGTCGCGTAGTTGTTCTCGCGCAGGAAGAGGCTCGCATGCTCAATCACAACTACATCGGCACCGAGCACATTCTCTTGGGTCTTATCCACGAGGGTGAAGGCGTTGCCGCGAAGGGTCTTGAAGCCCTTGGTATCTCCCTAGAGGCGGTGCGCTCGCAGGTCGAAGAGATTATCGGCCAGGGTCAGCAAGCCCCATCGGGTCATATCCCATTTACGCCACGCGCCAAGAAGGTTCTCGAACTTTCACTTCGCGAAGCGCTACAACTGGGTCACAATTACATCGGCACCGAACATATTCTCTTAGGTTTGATTCGCGAAGGCGAAGGTGTAGCAGCGCAAGTTCTTGTAAAGCTCGGCGCTGACCTTAATCGCGTTCGCCAACAAGTCATTCAACTACTCTCCGGTTACCAAGGCAAAGAGGCTGTTGCCCAAGGTGGACCAGCCGAAGGCACTCCAACCACATCATTGGTGCTCGATCAATTTGGTCGCAACCTGACTCAAGCCGCCCGTGAAGGAAAGCTCGATCCGGTCATTGGCCGTGAAAAAGAGATTGAACGCGTCATGCAGGTACTTTCACGCCGTACCAAAAACAACCCAGTACTTATTGGTGAACCCGGCGTTGGTAAAACCGCCATAGTTGAAGGTTTAGCGCAAGCAATTGTTAAGGGAGATATCCCAGAGACCTTGCGCGATAAGCAACTTTATTCCCTCGACCTCGGAGCACTTGTTGCCGGAAGTCGTTATCGTGGAGATTTCGAAGAGCGCCTCAAGAAGGTTCTCAAGGAGATCCGTACCCGCGGAGATATCGTGCTATTTATCGACGAGATTCACACTCTTGTAGGTGCCGGAGCTGCAGAAGGTGCGATTGATGCTGCTAGCATCTTGAAGCCAATGCTCGCTCGCGGTGAACTCCAGACAATTGGTGCCACCACTCTCGATGAGTATCGCAAGCACTTGGAAAAGGATGCCGCTCTCGAGCGTCGCTTCCAACCTATCCAGGTTGCCGAGCCAACGTTGACTCACACCATCGAAATTCTTAAAGGCCTGCGCGATCGCTACGAGACCCATCACAAGGTTTCGATCTCTGATTCGGCAATCGTCGCTGCTGCAACCTTGGCAGATCGATATATTGCAGATCGCTTCTTGCCAGATAAAGCTATCGATCTCATTGATGAAGCCGGTTCCAGACTTCGTATTCGTCGGATGACTGCTCCACCAGAGCTCCGTGAATTCGATGAGAAGATTGCGCGCGCTCGTAAGGATAAAGAGTCGTCGATCGATGCCCAGGATTTCGAAAAGGCTGCATCGTTCCGTGATCATGAGAAGACTCTTATCGCTGAGAAGGTAGAACGTGAGAAGACTTGGAAGGCAGGCGATCTTGATGTCGTCGCTGTAGTCGATGAAGAGTTGATTGCAGAAGTTCTCTCGCACTCCACTGGCATTCCAGTGTTTAAATTGACCGAGGAAGAGACGGCTCGTTTGCTGCGCATGGAAGATGAATTGCACCGTCGCGTGATCGGACAAGATCAAGCAATTCGTGCGTTATCTCAGGCCATTCGTCGTACTCGTGCTGGCCTCAAAGATCCCAAGCGCCCTGGTGGCTCATTTATCTTCGCGGGTCCTTCTGGCGTTGGTAAGACCGAGCTATCTCGCACCCTCGCTGTATTCCTATTTGGTGATCAAGATGCCTTGATCCAACTTGATATGTCTGAGTACTCCGAGAAGCACACAGCTTCCCGCCTCTTTGGTGCGCCTCCTGGTTATGTCGGTTATGACGAAGGCGGACAGTTGACCGAGAAGGTACGTCGCAAGCCATTCTCTGTGGTCCTCTTTGATGAGATCGAGAAGGCTCACCCCGATATCTTCAACGCACTTCTTCAAGTTCTGGAAGATGGTCGCCTCACCGACTCCCAAGGTCGTGTGGTTGATTTCAAGAACACCGTCATCATCATGACGACCAACCTCGGTACCCGCGATATATCAAAGACGATGGGTCTTGGATTCCATAACTCTGATGATGTCCTGGGAAATTACGAGCGTATGAAGCAGAAGGTAAGCGATGAGCTCAAGACGCATTTCCGTCCTGAGTTCCTCAACCGTATTGACGATATCGTCGTCTTCCATCAATTGTCTGAGGATGAGATCGTTCAGATCGTTGATCTGATGATCGCCAACCTTGATGAGCGTCTGCGTGCGAAGGATATGGGAATCGAACTCACCTCCGCGGCTAAGGCACTCTTGGCGAAGCGTGGATATGACCCAGTTCTTGGAGCCCGTCCATTGCGCCGCACCATTCAGCGCGAGATCGAGGATGTTCTATCTGAGAAGATTCTCTTTGGTGATGTAAAGCCAGGCGAGATCACCCTGGTCGATGTCGTAACGACGGATGATAAAGAGTCATTCACCTTTACCGGTGTTGCTAAATCCACCATGCCAGATACACCTGGTGACTTGGCAGCAACCAGCTCTAACTAATCTGCTAGTCGATAACTTTTGCCGGTGGTCTCTATGAGGCCATCGGCAATAAGTGTTTTAAGGGCCTTCTCTATTTGAGAGTTGTTGTGCCACATTTTCACGAGCGCGGTCAGCGATAGCTGTTCATTTTCGCGCAGCGCCTGCACGATAGTGCCGCGGCATTGGCGATCGGTACCTATCCACTCTTGCGACTTTCGTATCTGATCAGTTGGTGGGTAGCCAGCTTTGCGCCAAGCACATTGGCTCTGCCATGGGCACTCCTCACACGAGGGGTTCTTGGAGGTGCAGAGGAGCGCCCCGAATTCCATCGTTGCTGCAGCCCACTTGGCGCCATCTGCAGGAATCAATTCAAAACGTAGTTTGCGCTCAATCTGCGAGGGGGAGGGCGTTGGATGTTCGACTCCATCAATCACTCGCGCAAAGAGTCGGCGGATATTCACATCAAGGACGAGCGCTGATTCTCCGAAAGCAAAGGCAGTGATCGCCGCTGCCGTATATTCACCGACGCCAGGCAGAGTGCGTAAATCCTCAAGTGCTCGGGGGACTTGATTGTTGAAATCTCGCGCGATAATTCTCGCCGACTCATATAAGCGCAGCGCTCTACGCGGATAACCGAGGCGACCCCAAGCGGTAATGACTTCAGATTTCTTAGCAAGCGATAGGTCGAGTGCGGTCGGCCACTGGACCAGCCATTGGCTCCAGGTGGGGAGTACGCGATTAACTGGAGTCTGTTGCAACATAAATTCGCTCACCATCACGCCCCATGGAGTGGTGTTCCGCCAGGGGAGATCACGCTTGTTCTGATCAAACCAGTCGAGAACGACTTGCTGGTTCACTAGTTGATCTTGACCTTGATAAGCGCTTGTTCGATCCGAGAGACTTCCAAAATTTCGATGCCGGGAATCTTTAACTCAGAACCCGCGGGGACCATGGCGCGCTTAAAGCCCAACCGAGCAGCTTCAGTGATCCGTTGTTGCACTCCGGTTACCTTGCGAATTTCTCCAGCCAAGCCGACTTCTCCAACCGCGACTAGATCTGCGGGAAGTGCCAAACCCTTGGCAGCAGATGCCACCGAGAGCGCAACAGCAAGATCGGCAGCCGGCTCTGTAATCTTCATTCCCCCAACAGTCGCGACATAAACATCGCGGCCTGATAAACGGATTCCCGCGCGCAGTTCTAGCACTGCCAAAGTCATTGCGGTACGTGGGTTGTCTAGGCCAGACGTGACGCGGCGCGCATTTCCAAAGTCACGACCATCTGCAACTGGAATTCCGACCAGAGATTGAATTTCGGCAAGCAATGGGCGGCGGCCTTCAAGGGCAACAGTCACGCAGGTACCCGGAACCGGTTCGGAATGACGACTCGTGAAGAGTCCAGTTGGGTCGGTTACCCCGACGATTCCAATATCTGACATATCAAAGCAGCCAACCTCATCGGCGGCACCAAAGCGATTCTTGGTAGCACGGATAAGACGGAGGCGAGAATGGCGTTCACCCTCAAAAGTTAAAACGACATCAACGAGATGTTCGAGAATGCGCGGGCCCGCGATTGATCCATCTTTTGTCACGTGACCGACTAATACCAAGGTGATGTTGCGCTCTTTAGTTATGCGGATGAGGGCTGCGGCGATCTCTCGCACCTGAGTTACGCCACCAGGAGCGCCTTCGACAGAGCTGCTAGATATCGTCTGAACTGAGTCAATGATGAGTAATTCTGGTTGCACGGCGTCGAGATGGGCGATGATTGCACCGAGATCATTTTCGGCCGCTAACCAGAGGCCGGGATCAATCGCTTTAAGTCGATCAGCCCGAACTCGTATCTGTGAGGCTGATTCTTCGCCACTGACATAGAGCGCACGCATCTGAGCCCGCGCAGATTCTGCAGCTACAGAGAGTAATAGAGTCGATTTTCCTACGCCAGGCTCTCCGGTGAGCAAAATTGCCGCTCCTGGAACTAACCCGCCACCGAGCACCCGATCAAGTTCGCTGACCCCGCTAGTGCGAGAGCGCGCGCTCTCGATACTTACTTCACCGATGGGAACCGCTAACTGTGAAACTGAACCGGCAACTAAAGAGAGTCGCTTTGGGGCACCGATCTCTTCGACGCTTCCCCAAGCTTGGCATTCGCCGCAGCGTCCCACCCATTTGGTCGATGTCCAGCCGCATTCGCTACAGCGGAAAGGGTCTTTAACCGGCGCTTTTGCCATGATGGACTACTTCTGTGCGCCGATCGTGGCGGGGTGGATTATGAAAAGTGGCAGCTCACGCTTCTTGTTCTCTTTGGCAAGAGCTGCGATGGCTTCAATGCGTGCATCGCAATGCTTCTTAAGTTCGGCATAAGCCGCAGCACCCATGAGTGCAATCAACTCGTTGTTGTTAGAAATGTAAACCGGTTCCCGACCAACATGAGCCTCCGTATTGGCGGTGCAATACCAAGAGAATTCTGCACCACCATCGCCCCAAGCGAGGCGCTCGTACTCCCCGATTACCGTTACGGAAATCTCTTGCTCGCCAAATTCACGTGTCTCAAAGGAGCGGCGAATCGGAAGTTGCCAGCAGACATCGGGCTTGGTCTCAACAAAATGGACGTCTTCCTTCTGGGCCAGATGGTGCAAGACGCAACCGAAACTACCGGTAAATCCTGACGCCTCGTAGCCCTTGCGATTGAGGAAGATGCAAGAATCTTCTACCTTGCGCGTCTTACGATCTCCATCGAGACCTACCTCGGAAATTCGTAACTTTCCCTTAGATTTCTTAGGTTGGGCTTCATCAAAATATTGCCACATCTCTGGGGTTAAACGCTCAGCGACCTTTAGCGTGCGCGCCTCGTCTTCGCCATCAGAATAGTAAGCGCCATCAGAGCAACATCCGGCATCGGGCTTATCGGCATCAATCCCACAGCAGCCAGCACCATAGATGCACTGCCAATAGGAGGTGAGCCAAGTCAGGTCACAACGGAAGAGCTCCTCAGGTTTGGCAGGGTCGGCAAATTCCACGAAATCACGCGCAAATCCATCTTTTACTTCTGGCATAGTGCGAGAGCCTACTAGTGCAATGCGAAAGGGGCAGACCTACCAGCACCCTCTGGGTAGCGTCATTGGCTAGGCTGACTCCCGTGAATCAGATCGACATCAGGAGCGCCCGAGTAGGCCTTATTGGCGTGGGTAATATGGGAGAAGCGCTATTGGTAGCCCTCCTGAAAGCAGGGGCTGATGCCAGCCATATCAATTTTGCGGTACGCCGGGCAGAGCGCAGCGCTGAGATAGTAGAGCGCTATGGAATCACTCCCGCATCCATTGAAGAGATGGCTGCCACCAGCGATGTCTTAATGATCATTGTTAAGCCCCAAGATTTAGAGGTGATCATGGAGCGCGTGGCTCCTTCCCTCAAAACTGGTGCGCTTGTGATCTCATTCTTGGCTGGAAAGAAGATCGCTACTTTGGAAAGCGGATTAGGCGGTCCTGCAGTTGTACGAGTAATGCCAAACACACCAACACTCTTAGGTGCGGGAATGGCGATCGTCTCCTTCGGCAGCACTGTTCGCCCAGATCAAAGAATATTCGTTACAGATTTCTTAGCTGCAGCGGGAAAGAGCATTGAAGTTGCAGAACCGATGCAAGATGCTGCTACGGCGACAAGTGGATCAGGACCAGCATACTTTTTTGCCTTCGTCGAAGCGATGGTTGCTGGCGCTATAGATATGGGAATTGATGAGGCGACGGCGACGGCCCTAGTCTTGCAAACCATCGTAGGCGCAGCCAAGATGTTGGATGAAACTGGCAAGAGCGCAACTACTCTCCGTGAAAATGTTACGAGTCCCAAAGGTGTTACATATGAGGGCTTGAAAGTATTGAGTGAAGGTGACCTACAGGGGTTGGTTCTTCGAGCAATGAACGCGGCGGCTGATCGTTCGCGCGCAATGGCGTGAATAAAGCGCTCCTTCTCGGATCCGCGCTCGCACTCATCATTGCAGCGCCGGTTCAAGCAGCAACCAAAGTTCCAGCGATTGCCTTGATACCACTTCAACCAACGGTCTCAACCAATTTCTCGGGGGGAGACCAAGTCCAAAAATTAATTACCTCTCCATCCGGGATTTTCCTTATCGGCACCGTCGAATCCACCACTTCACCGTTAGTCACATCACCTTCCCTGGGAAGTAGTGATGGATTTATTTCCGCCTTAAATTCACTAGGTGCAAAACTTTGGGAGCTACGGCTCGGCACTTCAGGCGATGATGTAGCAACAGCGGGTTGTATCGATGCTTCTGGCACGATCTGGGTAGCTGGCTCATCTGCGGTTGCCGCGAGCAGTTCCACGCCTGCACCAGGGTTAAACCGACTCACTATCTGGCAAATTAGCGCTGGCGGCCTGCTTGAAAATACCTTTACCAAGGATCTTACGGATATCGATATTCCTACATCCATTGCGCTCAAAGGCGCTAATTTCATTATTCAAGGCGCATCCAACAAGCGGGGCCTGCCGGGTTTTGCCGTCTCTCTCACTCCGCTGGGCAAGATTGGCACAGTCAAAAATAACGCCGCCGCGGTCGCAAGTTCCCCCCAGATTTTTAATGCCACGAGCGTCGCATATAGTTGGCAGAGTTACATAACATCGAAAACTATTACTGGAGTTACCGGACTGCCAACCAATCAGAAGACTCTCGTGCTCGTTAAGCGCGCGCCGAAAGTAAAAACGATGAAGGCTATCTATTCAATTGCAGGGACACCACTTTCTTTGCAATATCAGAGCGGAATCGGAGTGGTCGAATTAACTCAAGGCGCTGGAACCTACTATTTGACAATCATTCACACTAAATAATTTAGATTGCTTTAAAAAGTTGTAACTTTCCCCCAACACCTACAAGCGCGTAACGAATCTTGTTGATGGTGATCCATGAAGCACTCAATGTGTTAATTAAAGTTGCGGCAGTGACAAGTGAGACAGTCATATCGTTGTTGTTGAAAGCGCATAATCGGTTCTGACAATTAAAAAGTGTATGCAACCCATCACTATATAGAGGCGCACTTGGTGTTCCATAGATATCGGTACTCGCAGAGGTGACTGGACCCGAGTTTGAAATATCCATAAGGCGCAATTGATTTGGATCGGGTATCGAAGTACCACTGGCGGCCATCCACACCCCAGTGACATTCTTTCCAGAAAGAGCCAGCGACACGTCATAGCCAGCCACGGCAACATCGCCACCGTAGGTATCCAGAGCGGTGTACTGCCAATCCTCTGGATATGGACTGGCGCGAGTGGCGAGCCTAACTTCTCCCTGAAGAGCCTGCTTCTGTCGATTTACCTGCAAAATTGAATCGTAAAGCAGGTAGATCGAGCGTCCCACATTAAGCGCCTTGAGATGGAAGCCAACATCTCCGGTGGTGTGCCCATTTGTAGCGGAATCACCGTCGACGACTTGGTAAACCCACTTCCCGATGGTGGTTCCCTGCTGGACAGCTGCCAAAATGATGCCTTCACTCTGGTCACGATAAAAAATTTGCAGACCATCAGGCGTATCTACGCAGGCACTGGCCCCGCTGACATCACTTGCGGTACGCACTCGATTGGGGTCCGAGTATTTAATGATTGTTGGTCCATTGCCATCAACCACGGAGTAAGTCCAAGTTTTTCCGTTGTAACCCGCATAGCGCAGTTGCCTATTTAGCATGTCCGCGTAGACGATATCGAGCCTCTGATTTTTGCCAGCGGCGGAGGTGCAGACCGCTATGTTTCCGGCTACATCATCCTTGGTTCGCCCGCCTAAATTAGAGTTTCCATCTACAACGCTCTTAACCCAAACTTTGCCATTCCACGTTGCGAGTTTGATATCTCCAGCTTTGCCATCGGAATATACAACTGTGGGAGCGCCCCTAAATGTGGTCGTCGCTAAGAACTTTGCATCTGCGCTCGGATCCATCACCGTTGATTTCCAGGGCGCCTGTGGGAAGATCGCATTGGTAGTTTGTGGCGGAGAAATTCCCAGTTGATTGATCGCTGTGACCGAGAATGAGTAGTGCGAACCATTCTTTAGTCCGCTCACCGTTACGGGGCTTGTCTCCGCCTGAATGTTCGCACCAGTCTCATTCACGGTAATTGAGTATGAGATAACTTGAGCAGTTCGCGCATTATCTGGTGGATCGAAACTGATTATGGCGGACCTATCTCCCACTATTGCGAATACGTTGCGCGGAGAATCAGGTATCCCTACGGGAATCCCTGGGGCAGGCTTTAATCGCATATCAGCCAACATGCCCAGTAAGAGCGGACCTGGAGTATGGAAAACAGCTCCTGAAGGCCAAGAAGGTGACATCAGTGCATTTGCGCCGCTATTTTGAAATGTACTTTGATCCAAGTGACTTATCGAAGAGCCAGCTTGATATGGATTCGGTGTGTACAAACGGGGTTTGATTCCATTATTCGCTGCAATGCCATTCTTCCCCGACCAGACTAATGGACTTTGGAATGCGGCTCCCAACTCTGCAGACGGCGATGCCACATCCATCAGGCGTCCACCGTCTGGAGTTTGGGCATACGCGTCAAATGCAGTGGGCTGATCGATACTTCCATATTGCGAGAAGGGATCGAATGAGTCGTTGGAGAGGAAACCCAGCCCATGAGCAACTTCATGCAGGATGATCGACTCTAAGTCATAGAGATTAGGCGGACAGTTTCCATCGGTGCCAAGATAGAAGGAATTGACCATGGTCGCGTTGATGTTAATTGATATCTCTGGATTGGCGGGATCAAGGTCTTTCCCGGCGAGGGCATTTGCCATTGCAGAGGAGTACCAGAGCGTTGGATCAGGGGCACCGTTAAAGTTGTGAAAAAAGCTAACGGGAGATGCCGCTGCCAAAATTCCTGATGTACCTTGCTGAACAAAATTAGCAACGACGTTCACGGGAACAGATGAACTCCAATTATCTGACCAGATATCAATCGCAGCCTGAACGGCGCTCTGTTCCAAGACCGGCACATTTACATAATTAACTTTGATGTTGCTCAGAATTCCGACCTGCATACCGACCGGAATTGGCCCTGCTGAATTCACTTTTGGCGATACGGCGGTACTCCCAGAGCGATAGAAATTTACCCAAGGAGCGGGAACCTTCTCTGCAACGAGCGCTTGCGCCGGAGTAATGCTGGAGAGAGTGGATATAAAGAGGGCAACGAGCAGGGTTTTTACCAGATTTTTGGCTCGCATAGATAAAAATCTTAGTCCTCTGAGAGGATAGATACCATGCGCCAAGTTCAGATCTACTCCAGGAAGGGCTGCCATCTCTGCGAAGAGGCGCTGCAAACCTTAGAAGTTCTGCAGAAAGAACTGAACTTTGAAATTCAAGAGGTATTTATTGATGGCGATGCTGACCTTGAGTACAAATATGGGGAGCAGGTGCCGGTAATTCAGATTGACGGTCAAGCCCACGACTTCTTTACCGTTAATCCAGCGCGATTCCGGAGATCCTTCAAAGAGCTCCAAAAATAGATAAGACTAGATAATTTAATTATCTTTAGAGAGAATCTCATCCGCATCAATGATTCGATATGCATAACCCTGCTCCGCCAAGAAACGTTGGCGATTCTGTGCAAAGTCTTGATCGATAGTGTCTCGTGCCACAAGTGAGTAGAAGCGCGCGCTACGTCCATCAGCCTTAGGACGCAAGATTCGCCCGAGTCGTTGTGCCTCCTCTTGTCTAGATCCGAAAGTTCCAGAGACTTGAATTGCAATCGTCGCATCTGGGAGATCGATAGAGAAGTTGGCAACTTTAGAGACAACCAAACACTTTATTTCACCACTACGATAAAGATTAAAGAGCCGTTCGCGTTCCTTGACAGGAGTATCTCCCTTAATAACTGGAACTCCTAGTTCAGCTCCTAGTGCATCGATCTGATCTAAGTACTGACCAATGACGAGAACTTGATCTTCTGAATGTGCTCTAGCTAACGCGATCGCTACATCGTGCTTTGTCTGTGTTGTAGAACAGAAACGGTAACGATCTTCTTGCTCTGCGGTTGCATAATTGAGGCGCTCTTCTTCGGTGAGAGTAATGCGGACCTCTACGCAATCTGCCGGTGCAATATAACCCTGAGATTCAATCTCTTTCCAGGGAACGTCAAAGCGCTTGGGGCCGATGAGAGAGAAAACTTCGCCCTCCATTCCATCTTCACGAACAAGCGTTGCGGTGAGACCGAGACGCCGTCTTGATTGAATATCTGCGGTGAAACGAAAGATTGGCGCGGGTAGAAGATGGACCTCATCGTAAATAATGAGTCCCCAGTCGATTGCATCGAATAGATCTAGGTGTGAGTAGACACCATTGCGGCGCATTGTCATGACTTGATAAGTTGCAATCGTTACCGGGCGAATCTCTTTCTTCGCTCCGGAATACTCTCCGATATCATCTTCGTGCAAAGTTGTGCGGCGGAGAAGTTCATCACGCCACTGGCGTGCTGCAACGGTATTTGTAACCAAGATCAATGTTGTGGCTTTAGCGTGTGCCATGGCGGCTGCACCGACTATCGTCTTTCCAGCGCCACAAGGCAGGACAACAACCCCCGAACCTCCATGCCAAAATCCTTCAGCGGCCATCGCTTGATATTTACGAATCGACCAGCCCTCTTCCTTGAGGGCAATCTCATGGTGTTCTCCATCGACATAACCAGCAAAATCTTCGGCGGGCCAACCCAGTTTAAGTAGCGCCTGTTTTAGGAAGCCGCGTTGGCCGGGGTGGACTACAAGTGTTTCATCATCGATCTGAAGGCCAAGCATTGGTGCAATCTTTTTGCCGCGGGTAACTTCACGAAGTACTGCTGGATCGTTGGAGACCAAGGTAAGGCCATGGACGGGGTGAGCTTCGAGCCTAAGGCGGCCATAACGCGACATCGTCTCGGCAATATCAATAAGAAGTGCATGTGGAACAGCGAAGCGCGAGTACTTCAAAAGTGTATCTACCACCCGCTCGGCATCGAGACCCGCGGCGCGAGCATTCCAGAGACCGAGAGGCGTGAGTCGATAGGTATGAATATGTTCTGGAGATTTTTCTAATTCTGCAAAGGAGGCAATCGCTCTACGGCATTCATCAGAGAGTGGATGGTCGATATCGAGCAGAAGAGTTTTGTCGCTCTGAACAATCAGTGGACCATCAGCCATTAAATTAATTCCTTAATGAGCCCCGCTATGAGCGAGATTCGAGTATCGATACGGCTAGCAAAGATATGTTCGTGAGCAGCGTGTGCTCCATAGCCAGAAGCTCCAAGTCCATCCAACACTTTTCCGCCAACAGCCGCCGCCAGATTTCCGTCGCTGGCACCGCCCACTGAAACGTGGCCAACTGGGGGTAGACCTAACTTCTTGGCAACGGATTCAATCAATTCGTATAACTCTGCAGTTGCCGCATGTTCGAGCGGAGGTCGGTTGATTCCTCCGGTAATTTCGATTCTTGCCTCGGGATGCAGTGGCAGCAAGGCCTTGATAGCTGCATCAACACGACTGAGTTCAGCAGAGAGGAACGAGCGAGCGTCAACATCGAGTGATGCTGTGGCCGGAACAGTATTTGTTGTTGAACCCGAGTGCATCAAGGTTGGTACCACAGTGGTTCCATGCTCTGGGTTCTCTAAAGCAGAGAGCGCAAGTGCAATCCGCGAAATTTCGGTTGTCGCGTTGATTCCCTTTTCGGGTTCGAGTCCGGCATGTGCAGCGCGACCGTGGATGGTGATGCGATACATCGATGTACCTTTGCGACCGATCTTTACAGTGTCATCAATAGATGATTCAAAGACGAGAGTCGCCTTAGCGGATTTTGCGAGGGTTTCGATGAGTTCACGAGAAGAATGCGAACCGATCTCTTCATCCGTTGTGCCGATCAAGGCGACCTTTTCAAAGGCCTGCGGAATATCTTTTATGGCATACATGGCTTGCAGAAAGCCAGCTTTCATATCGAAGATTCCCGGACCGAATATTTGGTCCCCATCTACACGCCAGAGCGGAAGATAAGAGTCGGTTGGCCAAACGGTATCGAGATGGCATAGCAGTACTACTTCTGGCTTTTCGGCTCCCCACCAGAATACGGGGCGTCCACCAGCGTTCGTGATACGAGCTGGTTGCGAAAGATTGCGAGCGCTAATGTGAAGAGCGAGATCGACGACCTTGGTGCAGGCGGCAATATCTTCACTCGGGGATTGGCACTCCACGAGCTCTTGCAGGTCGGCGAGAAAAGTCATGGGGTAAGCCTAACTGGCGGGGCTTACGCCGGTGATGCGGGGGATACGGAAATGGGCGATCTCGCCTGTGGCGTGGTCGCGTGCGACCAAAGTACCCAGTGAGATGGAGAGTGGGTCGATTAATCTATTGGAAACTCCACCGTTGGAGTCCGCGTAGCCAATGGTGAGGCTGGCTCGCTCCTCAATGTATTGATGAAGGAGGTCAACGGTCTCATTTGCGGTGGTGCGCGGAACATCGCGCGGCTTATGGGAACTGGCTCGTTCTCCAGCCCGAAGTGCCCGGACGGCGGAGGAGATTAACGTTTCACTAGGAGCTGTCAGTTCGGAGTTCACGCGTGGAGGTTTTGGTCTCGCCTTGGCACGTCTCACCTTAGGAGCAGAGATGAGCACGCCTGTCTCATTTTCTGCGGCAGGCAGGTATCCGCCTTCGCGGAGAATCCGCATTAGTTCACCGCTATCTGTATCACTGATCAAAACTTGTGGTGCGAGTTTGCGAAGCCGCAGGTGCTCTAACCGTTTATCGTGAAATATCTCTTGGACGAGACCTTCATCTTCACAACGTAGGTATGAGGTCGTGCTACCAGCACGCAACTTTCCATGGCGCTTTGCAACATCTGAAATCAAATAATCTAAAGGCTGTGGCATCGGAGTCTTAGAAATCTTCTTTAAGAAATCCTTGATTTGATCTCCTGTTTGCCCATGGTCTAAGCCCCGTCGAATTGACGATTCACTAAAGCGATAGACACTGGCGCCGCCACGACTTTCGATATCTGCGATAGTACCGATGGCATTTGCAAGTTCCAAAGTGAGTGGACCTGGTGCAATTGCGCTGTTATCGGCTTGAATTAAAATGTGGTCAACTGGTTTTGGCAGCGCCTTCTCAACACCTAAATCTTCTTGTGCGATGAGCGCGGTCGCAAAAGTTGAAATAGCGCCTTGCCCCGTCAATCCCAACCACTCGGCTTCGCGAAGAATCCACTCCGAGTAATCTCGGTTGGCCCGTGTTGGAAGCAACCAGGAAAGTGTTGCTGTCATTGAGTCTAAAGCTGGATCAATTCCCGGATGGTCCTTAAGTAATTTAAGAATTACCTTCTTCAACGTGGATACTCCACCGCGATCTAGCTCAGGACCCAAAGCGGCGATGTTCTTCGAATCACTCTTGCCAATCAGTCCACTGACTCGAGAAGTTTCCATCCAGAGCGTGACCAACGCATGCCACTGCTCTTCAATGCTCTTGGTAAGCCAAAGATCGAAGGCGCTTGTGGGCAGAATCTGATCATCGGTATCTATAACTATTAGCCCGCCGATATAGAGAAGTTCTGCCACAAAGGCGGCACAGCTTTCGGAAATGCCCAGGTGTTCAGCGGTACGTTTTAAATCACGAACCCCTAATCCACCTGATCGCAGCGCTGTAGGCGGTTCATCAGACCAGTTGTGTCCCAACTCTTCGGCCCAACGGACGAAGGTTGAAATATTTGCGATGGCAGCAAGATCCGCCGACTTCTGCGCCCTAGTTACTCCTTCTACAGTAGGGCGGATTGGCTGCAATGCTTTGAAGACTTTTCCCTCGCGAAAATGCATCGCCACTTCGCGTGGCAGAAGGACAGTTTGCGAATCAAAGGGAACGAGAAAATTATTGTCCAATAACCATTTGATCGCTGGAGGAGCCTTTTTAATATCGGCAATCTGTCCCTTAGGTGGACCCCAAACCATCTTGCCCAAAGTTTCGACCGCCCCTTTGGGAGAGTTTTCTAGGGCCGCAAAATCGAAAGGCTTGGAACTTTTGGCCCCAAGCCCAGCAGGATATTCTCCAATAAGGGTGCGCACATTTGATGTCACGCGGTAGCACTCACCATCCCGGTAGATGAGAGCGATCTCCCACAGGGATTCAATTGCGCGAATAGCGTCTTCAGAGGTTACTTCGACAATTTGTTGAACAGCGATTGGTTCATCGAGGGTACAAATAGCAGTCAAAATATCGAGGCGAAATTTATCTAGCGCTTCACGAGCTCGCAACAAACTCGGCGCTGAATTAGCGCGCGCAGCAAGCGCCATCACATCCGTTGGAACGGGTGAGATTAGATCAGGACGAAGAGCGAAGAGCGCTTTGATCTCATCATCAGATCGATTGCGCAACTCTTCGGTGAAGGAGATCGCTGGGGTAGACATAACTGCCCTACATTACTGGGGTTTTCCTACCTACTGCGACGCCAACTCCGTGGAGATAAGAGGGTTCTGAGCTTGACCAAGCGTCCCAGCACGGGCGCTGCAACCTTTTTCAAGGCACGCATCCTGCGGAAGTCATAAATTGGCCAACCTTCCCGGAGGGCATGGATCTGCAGCAGGGTGTCTGGGTTGATCGCCCGGGGGTTTCCCACCGCCTGTAAGAGCGGAATGTCATGGTGGCTATCGGAGTAAGCGTAAGAGTTCGCTAAATCGATTCCATGTTCGGCTGCCAAGGCCTTAACAGCAATCGCCTTAGTTGGACCATGGAGGAGTTGGCCGATCAGCTTTCCGGTGTAAGCGCCATCCTTGACCTCGGCAACGGTTCCCAGCGCCCCAGTGAAACCCAAGCGCTTTGCGATCAATTCCGCGAGATCCTTAGGAGTGGCCGTGACGAGCCAGACCTCTTCATCGTGATCAAGATGATTATTGGCGATTTCAATCGTTCCCTGCCATAGGGCGGGGGAAACATATTCGTCGTAGACCTCGATACCCATCTTTTCAATGACCGAAACTTCGTGGCCTCGGAAAAATTCACAGGCCGCGCCTTGAATCTTGTCGATCTCTTCTCTGTTCTCAATACCCGAGAGGCGATATCTCAGATTGGCCATCACAAAGTTGGAGATATCTTTCTTAGTGAAGAAGCCCCTCTGATACATCCCCTTGCTGAGGAAGAAAAGGGACGAGCCCCGCATCAAGGTATTGTCGACATCAAAGAAAGCTACTCGCTTCAGGGGGAGCGCCATATACCTAGCCTAGCCACCCTTCCGCCCTCCCTCGCGCAGGCCCGATCCCACTCCTCCTTTATGCTTACCGTATGAGTCCTACCATTCATTTCTTGAGGCATGGAGAGGTCTTTAATCCTGAGAAGATTCTTTACGGGCGTCAACAAGGCTGGTACCTCTCCGAGCGCGGCCAAGAGATGGCGCACACCGTTGCTGAA
Source organism: uncultured Actinomycetes bacterium (assembly GCA_903867285.1). Taxonomy (GTDB): domain Bacteria; phylum Actinomycetota; class Actinomycetes; order Nanopelagicales; family Nanopelagicaceae; genus PALSA-747. The sequence continues at coordinate 17,910 of CAIPQX010000121.1, forward strand.
TGGTCAAAACAATTCGAGGTAGGCGCAGTTTTAGCCTCGCCGCTGCAGCGTGCCCAGGAGACCGCTCGCCCATTAGCTGCCGCACACTCTCTGCGGATCATCACCAATGAGCATTTAATTGAAGCGGCGAATGTCTTCGAAGGGCAGAAGTTTGAGATGGGTTCTGGTGTTCTGCGCCACCCTAAATCTTGGCGCCACTTAACGCGCCCTTGGGTTCCCTCGTGGGGCGAGCCTTACGAAGAACAGGTTGCTCGAATGTTAGCCGCGCTCTTTGCTGCTCGAGATGCCGCTTCTGGTATGGATGCTTTTGCGGTTTCGCATCAACTGCCGATCTGGATCCTTCGCTCGGCTGTCGAAGGTCGTCGCATGTTGCATGATCCCCGCAAACGTCAATGCACCCTGGCCTCAGTTACAAGTTTTCACTTGGATGCTGCCGGAGATATCGAAGGCGTGAGCTACGCAGAACCTGCTCGCCACCTGCTTCCGGAGAAGAGATGAAACGCTTAGCAATTCCTCTTTGTGCATCTCTCGTCTTGCTCACCGGCTGTTCTAGCGGCGGCCTGTCCACGACTAACCAAAACGCTTTTGTCTCGGGAGATGGCGTCGCGATATATGTGAAAGCCCCCGACCGCAAATTAGCGCCTGTTATTTCCGGGGCAACGCTCCAGAGTGGCTCAATTGCGCTCGCTACTGGCAAGGTAACGGTTGTCAATGTTTGGGCTTCGTGGTGTTCTCCCTGTCGCGCAGAAGCGCCTTTGCTCTCTGATTTTGCTGTTAAGTACGCACCTCGGGGTGTGCAATTCGCGGGAATCTTGACGCGAGATAATGCCTCCTCAGCCTTGGACTTCGTAAAGCGTTTTAAGATTGCGTATCCAGTATTTACCGATGATTCCGTGCTTGCCAAATTTAGAAACTCCCTGGTCCCTAATGCGATTCCCACAACGCTCATTATTGATTCGCACGGGTACGTTGCCGCCCGTGTAAGCGGCGAAGTCACTGTCGCTCTTCTCACCAATTTGCTCGACAAAGTTCTGCAGGATGCCCCTCATGCATAACTTCTTTGTGCATCAAATTCTTGCAGGCAATCTTCTGTTAGCCCTAGGAGTTGCAGTTATCGCTGGTTTAATCTCCTTTTTCTCACCTTGTGTCCTGCCACTCGTTCCTGGGTACCTTGCTTATTCGGCAGGTATGACAGATGTGAAGAACAAGGGACGCACCGCGCTTGGCGCCATCCTCTTTGTATCAGGGTTCTCTGTGCTCTTTATTAGTTACGGCGCGCTCTTTGGTTCGCTCGGCTCCAAGATAACTAGCGGATCGAGATGGCTGCAGATTGTGCTCGGACTTCTTACGATGCTGATGGGGACCGTCTTTCTCTTTAATCAAAAGTTCTACCGCTCATTTAAACCAAAGTGGAAATCCACAACTGGATTACTTGGGGCACCACTCCTAGGTTTCCTATTTGGTCTGGGTTGGACTCCATGCATTGGTCCAACACTCGGTGCAGTACAAGCGCTCTCCTTCCAAAGTTCTAGCGCGCTACGCGGAGCAATTTTGAGCGTTGGTTACTGCTTTGGAATCGGAGTTCCATTTATTGTTGTTGGTTTGTTCTTTGATCAATCGGCAAAGTTACGGCGCTTTATATCAAAGCGTGGCAATCTCTTAACTATCTTTGGCGGAGCGTTCCTGATCATTATTGGATTCTTACAGGCAACTGGCTTGTGGGGGCAGATTATCAACTCACTACGCGCTTCGATCTCTAGTTTTGTACCGGTGGTCTGATGCTGAGCAACGAGAGCCAGGTTCCCAATATCGGGGTAGTAGGTATGTTGCGCTGGGCTTGGCGCCAATTGACGAGCATGCGTACCGCACTTATTTTGCTGATGCTCTTGGGTGTGGCTGCAATTCCAGGTTCACTCTTTCCACAACGCAGCCAGAACCCGCAGAAAGTTGACTCTTACTTCACAACTGATCCCACTCTAGCCAAATGGATGGATCGCCTTCACCTTTTTAATGTTTATGCATCTCCCTGGTTTAGCGCAATTTATCTCTTGTTATTTATTTCGCTCATTGGGTGTGTCCTACCGCGTACCTTTCATCATCTACGCGCGATCGCAAAGAAACCACCACTGACCCCGCGAAATTTGGATCGCATGGAGGGTTATCGAATTGTTTCAACGGATCATGAGCGGGCTCTAGATTTTTCACAGAAATGGCTCAAACGCCATCGCTTCCGAATTCGCGTTGAAGGTAATTCAATATCTGCCGAAAAGGGCTATAGCCGCGAAACTGGAAATCTCTTATTCCACCTTTCATTGATCTTGATTCTCGTAGGAGTCGCCCTGGGTGGACTCTTAGGAATGAAGGGTGAAGCTATTTTGAATGTGGGCGATCGATTCATTAATACTCCCACGTCATACGACAATATAAGTTACGGAAAGTTTCAGGGACAAGGATCACTAGTTCCTTTCTCCCTAACTGTTAAGAATTTTGTCGCTTCCTATGTCCCAACCACCGGTCAACCGAGCAACTATGTTCTTACGACTGATATCTCCTTCCCGATCGGCTCTACCTCTAAAGAGGTAATTATCAAGGTCAATAAGCCATGGACGTCAGGAAGCACCAAGGTTTATCTGCAGGCAAATGGCTACTCACCCGTGGTTACAGTCCGCGATAAATCGGGTCACATCACCTTCCAAGGTGCCGTGATATTTCTTCCACAAGATGCGAACCTAAGTTCTTTAGGAGCTATCAAGATTCCCGATATGACACCACAAATCGGCTTCATTGCATCTTTCATACCGACCGCGACCAGTAGCGCAGCGCGCGGAATCTTCTCGACCTATCCCGAGGTCCTTGATCCTCGCCTCGTTTTATCTGCCTGGAAGGGTAACTTGGGGCTAGATAGTGGAACTCCACAATCTGTTTACTCTCTTAATACCTCGAATATGACAAAGATTGGTCTCAAAGCTCTCACACTCGGAAGCACCTATGATTTTGGCGCAGGAACTATCACCTTCGATGGCTGGAAGGCTTGGGTCAATCTGCAGATTGTTGATGATCCTGGAAAGATGTACGCACTCTACGGTGCGATCTTTGCGATCTTAGGGTTACTGATCTCACTCTTTACACGCCAGCGCCGAATTTGGATAAAGGTTGGCGATGATGTTGAAATAGCGGGTCTGGCAAAGAACGGCATTCCGGGACTTGAAGAAGAACTCAAAGCGCTAGCGCGGGCGCTTGAAGAAGTTAGAGGAGATATTAAGTGACGTCGACCAACCTTGCATATTTTTCGAATGGTGCGATTTATGCTTGTTTGGCAATCTTCACGATTGCATTTCTTTCTCACGCCGTGGAAGTCTCTTGGTCGGTCCGCAATGTAGAAGGACACGATCGAACCGAGTTTGACTTCGAGAAGACCGCTCGCGCCGGTCGCATCGGCACCGCAATGATGATCCTTGGCTTCGCTGTATTGAGCGTCGCGGTTGTGACACGAGGGCTATCGGCCCATCGCGTGCCCTGGGGCAATATGTATGAATTCTCGATTACCGGCGCCTTGATGTTAACCGCCGCTTACTTATTTGCCTTTGCAAAATATAGGGTGCGCTGGCTCGGACTTCCCGTTTCAATCTCAGTGCTGCTCACTCTGGGAACAGCCATCACCGTGCTCTATCGCCCGAGCGCGCCATTGGTTCCAGCTCTGAAATCGCCCTGGCTTGCGATTCACGTATTAGCAGCAATTATTTCTGGTGGCGTCTTCCTCGTTGCTAATCTCGTCGCGGCAACTTTTCTTATTATGGAACGCTACGAACTGAAAGGCGCGCGCCCGCAGTGGGCTAACAAAATCCCATCGCTCGATAATTTGGATCAACTTTCTTATCGCTTGATCGCCTTCGTCTTTCCACTCTGGACCTTTGCAGTTATCGCAGGAGCTATCTGGGCAGAATCTGCATGGGGTAAGTACTGGAGTTGGGATCCAAAGGAGACCTGGGCTTTCATTACCTGGGTGGCGTATGCCGCATATTTACATGCCCGTGTCACGGTTGGTTGGCGCGGCCGTCGTGCCGCTTGGCTCTGTATCTTCGCGGGCTCGACATTTCTCTTTAATTACATCTGGGTAAATATTTGGGGAACAGGCTTGCACACTTACTCAGGCCTATAAGATTTAAAGCTGCTTTAGAAATTCAGGGTTGTCATCAGGCGGAATCATCCGGACTGCGCGACGACGAGGCAGCGCCACGCTCTTTGTGCGCCCAATTAAGAGCCAAGCTATTGCTCCCAGTGAGCCAAAGAATATGACAATGAGTAACCAAGCCCACTTAGGGAGGTTACGGACGCGATCTTGATCGGTACGGGCGCAATCAAAGAGCCCAAAGAGCCAGACCGCTAGGCCACCAACAACAATCAGAGCATCAAGCATGAGATTAGTTTACTCGTTAAATGAATAGCGCGAGCGCGAGCGCTGTTGATAAGAATAATTGCAACTTCCCAACCTGGCCTAGCATGGGAATCAATTGAGCTCCCGCTGCTCCAGCCCTGATTCCTCTAACAATTTTCCCAGTTATCGGAAGAAAGAGAAGCGTAATGAGCGTCCACGGTGTAATGAGCGCTGCTAAGGCTGCGGCAAGATGTGCCGCTAGGAGAAGAGCAATAAACATGGTGCGCGCCCGTTTGTCACCAAGGCGAACGGCAACTGTCTTCTTTCCAACCAGCGAATCCTTTGGCAGGTCTCTTAGATTGTTAATTGCAAGGAGTGAGCAAGAGAGTGCTCCCACTGGGACTGATACCAAGATGCTCTGCCATGAGATGTGATGGGATTGCACGACATAACTACCAACGGTTGCGACCAGACCGAAGAAGAGAAATACTGATATTTCACCTAACCCGGAGTAGCCATAAGGGCGCTTACCGCCGGTGTAATTCCAGGCGGCCAGAATGCTGATGAGTCCTACCAGGACGAGCCACCACGAGACGCGGATTGCCAAAATAGCTCCCAGCGCCGCAGCCAGCGCAAAGCAGATGAAGGCCGCTTGTTTTACCGCACGAGCAGACGCTAGTCCGCTCGCAACAAGGCGTACCGGCCCAACTCGATTGTTGTCGGTTCCGCGAATTCCATCGCTGTAATCGTTGGAATAATTAACGGCAATCTGCAGAAGCAAGCTCACCAGTAAAGCCAAGATCGCATTGAGAAAGTTGATTGAATGATGGTCTCGCCTGATGAGCGCCGTGCCGACTAATACTGGCGAGATTGCTGCTGGAAGAGTCCGCGGGCGGGCGCCGGCTACCCAGATATTTCTTTCACTCATGGTCGAATCATCTCAAACTTTTTGGATAACGCCAGGCGATCTGGTTTCCCAATCGCGGTCAAGGGCAATTGGATATTTTGTAGGAATAATTTAGGAACGGCGTGGTTTCCAAAATTTTCGCGCAGAGATTGAGATATCTCATCTCTATCAAACGCGCCAGAAGCTGCCAAACAGAGTTGCTGGCCCCATTCCTGATGAGGGATGGCACAACTCATAAAAGTATTTTGATGGGCCTTATTGAGAAAGCTATCGATGGCGCTTAATGAGATTTTTTCGCCGCCGGAGATAATCAAATCATCGATCCGACCCAAGATGGTCACGGTGCCATTTTCAAAGTAACCAGCATCATTGGTCATGAACCAGCCGTCGCTATCTGCGAGAGGAGCGTTCGATCCCAAATATTCACGCGCTTGCGTAGGGCCACGTAGCGCAATCCGATCTTCTGCACGGATCTCAACTTCGACTCCATCGAGAAGTTGTCCGTTATAGATGCACCCGCCGCTCATCTCCGACATCCCATAGGTGGTTACAACGCCAATGCCAGATTCTTTAGCGCGGCGAAGTAGTTCTGGATCTATCGCAGCGCCACCCACGAGAACGGCCTGCGCATTCTGCAGGCTATGTAAAAGATCCCCTTCTTCATTGAGCGCACGAAAGAGTTGAGTGGGGACAATCGAGGTGTAATCGAAGTTCTTCTCAGCTATCTGTGTGCCGAGTTCGATCGCTCGCACGAGAACATTGACGCCTGCGATGTGGCTAGTTGGAAGCAGCAGCGACCAGCACTGGCCCGGTACTGCTCCGAGAAATTGGTGGGATGCCGCAGCGCTAGCCCGGATAGCCGTGGCGGTTAAAGCCACCTCTTTGGGATTACCAGTGGAGCCACTGGTCGGAATTACGACCGCCACCTCGGCATGAACGGAGGTAAATCGTGAGGGAGCAAAGGCGAGTGCTGGGCCAGCACCCTGCAGCGCAGAGTGCAGAGCCTCTTGGATGCGGGGGATTGACCACGTTGAGGGAACTTCTAGCAGTTCACGCGGTGACGTATTTACCATAGCCCCCGTAGGCTATCGGCTTGGAACGAAATACCGGAAGTGGATTTCCGACGCTGCAAAAGGAGCAAGAGTGAGTAAGCCGTTTAAGCGTGAACCGGGCAGTCGTGTTATCCCTAGTTGGCAGATCGGCGCGGGTGGTGAGAAATTCACCGACATTATTTATGAAGTTGGCGATGGCATGGCAAAGATCACCATCAACCGTCCACAGGTCAGAAATGCCTTTCGTCCAGAGACCCTCATCGAATTGCAAGAAGCCTTTTCATTTGCTCGCGATGATGAATCAGTTGGAGTCATTATCTTTACCGGCGCGGGTACTGACGCATTTTGTTCAGGTGGCGATATCAACGTGCGCGGCGATGATGGATATATCGGTAGCGATGCACTCGGCAAGAAGGGGATCGGACGACTCAATGTTCTCGATCTCCAAATTCAGATTCGTAGGTTACCTAAGCCCGTTGTAGCCATGGTCGCCGGTTGGGCGGTTGGAGGCGGACATGTTCTGCACGTCGTCTGTGACATAACTATTGCTGCTGATAATGCGAAGTTTGGTCAGACCGGGCCGATGGTTGGCTCATTTGATGGTGGATATGGAGCTGGGTTGCTCGCTGCACATATCGGACAGAAGAAGGCGCGCGAGATCTGGTTTATGTGCCGTCAATATGACGCCAACGAAGCGTTGGAGATGGGGCTCGTCAATACTGTTGTACCAGTTGCTGAGTTGGAAGCCGAAACAGTTTCCTGGTGCCGCGAAATGCTGCGCCACTCACCCATGGCACTTCGTCTCTTGAAGGCCGGACTCAATGCCGCCGATGATGGGTTAGCTGGAGTTCAACAACTCGCGGGTGATGCCACGCTGCTCTTCTATTTGACGGAAGAAGGTCAGGAAGGTCGCGATGCTTATAAAGAGAAGCGCGATCCCGACTTTACTAAGTTCCCACGCCGCCCATAAAAATGCTGGAAAAGTATTGTCCGGAGTTATCGATTCTCCAGATTCCGCTGCGCAATAAATTTCGTGGAATTACCATCCGTGAAGTTGCCATATTTCGGGGATCTGCGGGATGGTCTGAGTTCAGTCCCTTTCTAGAATATGGTGATGAAGAGGCCGCGATCTGGATGGCAGCTGCACTAGAAGCCGCTCATCAACCTTGGCCCGAGCTCTATCGCGATCGCATTGCAATTAATGCGACGTTACCTATCGTAGAACCCAGTCAGGTGCGCGAAATTCTCGATCGCTTCCCGGGAAGCACAACCGTCAAGATAAAGGTCGATGATTTTGAAAAGGGCTCTTTGGTCGTTGATGAAGTTCTCGAAATCAATCCCGAGATGAAGATTCGGTTAGATGTAAATGGAGGATGGGATGCAGAATTAGCAATCAGCAATCTCTTGGAGTATCACCTGCGCTTTGGAAGCGTCTTTGAGTATGTTGAACAACCCTGCAAGACCTTGCCTGAATTAGCGATAGTTAAACCAGAAGTTCCAATTCGGATCGCCGCAGATGAATCGATACGAAAGAATCTCGGCGCTGATTTCCAGAATCTCTCCCTCTTTGCCGATATTGCTATTCTCAAGTGGCAACCGGTGGGCGGTTTTGCTGCTGCCCATAAGCTCGCTGGTGAAATTGGTTTACCTGTGGTTATCTCCAGTGCACTAGAAACTGGGATTGGCATCTCACATGGCTTGGCGTTGGCGGCCTCGTTTAGCGAGAGCTCACTTGCTTGCGGCCTGGGAACAGTCGCGCTCTTGGAAGGAGATATTTGCTCTCCAGCGACCTTAGTTGAAGATGGCTATATCGAAGTAAAGCACCGTGAGCCTGCTCACTTTGAGAGGTATCTTGCCGTCCCAGATAGAGCTGATTATTGGAAGCAACGTATTCTTAGAGTCTTACAATTAATTGAAAGGCGGAGCGCATGAATTCAACATCATTAGCGCGCGATATTGTCCGCCAATTAATTGAGAATGGCGTATCGGATTTCGTTCTCTCTCCCGGTTCGCGGAACGCTCCTCTTTCAATTGCGTTACATGAAGCAGAACTCGCTGGATTCATTAATCTCTATGTTCGTATCGATGAGCGTGGTGCTGCGTTCTTCGCTCTGGGATTAAGCAAGGCATCAGATAACTATGTCGCCGTTATCTGCACCAGCGGAACAGCTGCAGCTAATTTTCATCCTGCGACCTTAGAGGCATACCACTCTGCAAATAAGTTATTGGTTATAACTGCGGACCGACCAGCACATCTGCGGCGCACCGGAGCAAGTCAAACAACTTTACAGGTTGGATTGCTAGAGCCAGTTTCGACGATTGATATCTCCTCCTCGATTCGCATCGCAAATTCATTGACATCAGGACCGGTTCACTTGAATATTCAATTTGATGAGCCGCTCCTCTCTGATGATGGCACCGATTGGTTAGCGGGTTTAAAGCCGCACGCCAAGGAAAATCCAGCGGAAGAACCAAACGAGCTCTTCAATCCAAAGAGCCGTGGAGTTGTGGTGGTAGGACATGATCGCGCAGGCCTCGATGCAGGTGCACTATCAAGGTACGCCGCGGCGCTGGGATGGCCGATTATCGCGGAAGATCCTCTTTCCTTCCCTTCAAGCATTTCGCACGCTGCGCTCTTCTTGAGCGATTCAATTATTCGCGCAGCGCTAAAGCCCGATGAAATTATCGTCGTTGGTCGCCCTACTCTCTCGCGGAGCATCGCAGCTTTGATCAAAGAGTGCGACAACGTGGTCATCATCGATCCCAGGGCGATGACGGTGGATACCGAACGCAGCGCATCCAATATCTTTTCCACCATCCCTACTGGCGCGACCACCCTCGACCCACGGTGGTTGAAACTCTGGCGTGACTGCGCCAAAACGGCAGCGAACTCGCTCCATCTGGACTGGTCCGAGCAATCTGTAGTTTCTGCGATTGCGGCAAATATTCCTGAAGGGGCCGCCCTCTTCGTGGGCAGCAGCCGTCCGGTGCGCGACATTGAAGCCTTCGCTAAACCGCGTTCTGGCATTCATACCTTCGCGAATCGGGGTTTGGCGGGGATAGATGGCAATATCTCCTGCGCATTTGGCATCGCGGAAAAGTATGAACGCTCGTATGCAATTATGGGTGATATCACCTTTCTGCACGATATATCTGCACTTGTAAATCCCAGCGAAGCCAATTTGACCATATTTGTTATTGATAACAATGGCGGTGGAATATTCAATACCTTGTCGCAAGCCGGCGTGGATGGTTTCGAGAAGATATTTGGAACTCCGCACAATCTAGATTTAGAGCGAGTAATCCATGGTTTTGGTGGGCAGGTAATCAGAGTCAAAAGTGATTCCGACTTGCTTCATGCAGTCATTCATCCAACCCACGGATTGAACTTTGTCGTTGTCGAAGTTCCTGATCGAGTGGTTAACGCAGAACGGTTGAAAGTAATTACTCAGAGTCTGGTTAATGCGCTACGAATCGGAACCAACTTAGCCTGACTTTCGGCCAGCTCCTGTTCGGCGCTTGATCCCGCAACAATCCCACAACCGGCAAAAACTCGAATCGATTTCCGATCTGGCGCTATCTCTCCACACCGCAGCGCAATGCCCATCTCGCCATCGCCATGTGCGTCGACCCAACCCACGGGTCCTGCATACCTACCGCGATTCATCGCTTCAAGTTCGGTAATGAGTTCCATCGCATTATCGGTTGGAGTTCCGCAAACTGCGGCAGAAGGATGTAGGGCCGCGACTAATTTGAAGATATCTACCTTGCTGGCGGTGTCATTTATAACGCCCGTAACATCGGTGGCCAAGTGCATAACGTTCGGGAGATGAAGTACAAATGGCGCTTCTGGCACATTGGTAGATGATGCAAATGGCTCTAGTGCTTCTGCAACCGAACGTACTGCATACTCGTGCTCTTCAAGATCTTTGGAAGACTTTGCCAGTGAACCTGCCAGTGCAAAATCGCGCTCTTCATCGCCTGTTCTGCGAATGGTCCCAGCCAGGACTCTGGAGGTTACTAGCGATTTGCTCAAGCGGACTAGCAACTCGGGAGTAGCGCCGATCAAGTTATCAACCAGGAAGAGCCAGGTCGAGGGATATTCAGTCTCTAAAGATTGGATCAATGCAGCGGGATTAATCTCTTTATTGGCGTAAGCCAAGAGATCGCGCGCCAGAACTACTTTCTCCAGTTCGCCCGACTTAATTCGCGAGACAGACTCTGCAACTGCCTGCAACCACTCATTATCGTTCAGCGCGCCTTGTTCCCACGTGAGTTCTAGTCCACTCTTTTCAACAATTCGTTTGGAAAGTTCTGGCTGGCCATTTCCAATCCAGGTAATCCAAGATTTGCCATTTTTCTGAACTACAACAATTTGCGGGATTGTTAGTAACGAGGGTTCATCGTCAGAGAATGCAAAGGAGGCGAAGAGAATGGGGCCGGTGCCGACTCCGTGTACATTGTTTTTGATTTCAAGTTGCGAGAGTTCGTTCTGCCACCAGGCAGATGCATCAGCAAATCGTTTCTTCCCGGATACAACGTGTGACTTATATTCACCGAATGCGATGAAACCATCGGAACCGCGGATCCAACTAGCGCTCAGCGGCAGATCTGTTGCAATCTCGCTCAGGCGTGGATGATCGCCAAGCAACTCCGTAGTTATGCGTAAAGCCATGGGGGTAAGTTAAGTACCTTTACTGTTTTGGTACAAAGCGCCAGAGCGTTGGCATTGCCGTACTGGCAATTGCGATCTTAATCACTTCACCCAAGATAAATGGGGTGAAGCCAAATTTTAGGGTGGTACCCCATGAGGCGTGGAGTGAATGGTGCAGCCAGAGTAGGCCAGCGGAGAAGATGACCAGATCTCCTATTAACATCGTAGGAATTACCGTGAAAATCTTCTGATCCCATTTGCGACCAGCTAAGTAACCAGTGATGAGGGATGCAAGCAACATCCCAACGAGGTATCCACCCGTTGCTCCCGTGATTCGGGACAAACCGTGTGCGCCTGATGCAAAGACCGGTGCCCCAATAAAACCAACAAGCAGGTAGGTAGCAAATGTTGTAAATCCAAGTGATGCGCCGTATGCACTTCCGAGAAGCAATGCGCCTAAGGTCTGCCCTGTAACGGGAACCGGTGAGCCAGGGACCGGAACTGCTATCTGAGCCATGAGCGCCAGGAAGGCGGTTCCCCCTACGACAAGTGAAATTCTTGTTGAAACCGTACTGCGGGTAATGAGTGCACCGCGTAGTGTTGCAGTTGAAGAAATCGACATCTTTATCCCTCTCGAGCCGTCGCCGTAGGCGTCTTGGACCAGTCTGAAGTTGTTATACGAGCCTACTATTGAAAGAATAAACCCGTGAGTAAGTCAGCAGATCTCAATAAAGAGCCAGAGGAAGTCGCCTCGATGTTTGATGGCGTCGCAAAACGCTATGACATCATGAATGACCTCCTTAGCCTGGGGCAGACCAAAGCTTGGCGCAAGAAGGCAACCGCGATCATCGCGCCGCAAACTGGTATGAAAATTTTGGATATCGCTGCGGGAACTGGCTCATCTAGTCGTCCCCTCGCAGATGCAGGAGCCGAAGTTATCCCAGCCGATTTCTCGCAAGGCATGCTCGATGCCGGTAAGAAGCGCCATCCTGACCTGCATTTTACGCTGGCCGATGCTCTCAACTTGCCATTTAAAGAGAACGAATTTGATGTCACAACAATCTCTTTTGGATTACGTAACACCAACGATGTTAATAAGGCTTTGCAGGAAGCACTGCGGGTAACCAAGCCCGGTGGTCGACTTGTCGTTGTTGAGTTCTCGCACCCCACAAATAAATTATTCCGCACAATTTATATGAAGTATTTAATGGGGCTCTTGCCCAAGGTCGCCCGCAAACTGGCTTCTAATCCCGATGCGTATATCTACCTAGCCCAATCAATTCAGGCTTGGCCCACCCAAGAGCAGCTCGCAGAGAAGATTCAATTAGCAGGTTGGGGCAGCGTCGCCTGGCAGAACTTTACCTTTGGAATAGTCGCTGTGCATATCGCTTTTAAGGATGCGAAGTAATTCATGGCATTTGGAATTCCACATCTCGATGTGAAACTGGAGCTCTCTATCCGCTCCGATATGAAGCGCGTTGAAGAACTTCTTCTCAAGCAAATTCAGGGCGACTACCCGCTCGTCATCGAAACCTCGCGTCACCTGGTTGAAGCCGGCGGCAAGCGTTTGCGACCGTTGCTCGCGCTGCTGGCAGCACAATTCGGAGATCCCAAACGTCCTGAAATTATTGAAGCTGCGGTCGTCTGCGAATTAACTCACCTAGCAACTTTGTATCACGACGATGTTATGGATGAAGCGCCACTTCGCCGAGGCGTCGAAAGCGCGAACGCGCGTTGGAATAACACCGTAGCAATTTTGACTGGTGATTATCTCTTTGCAAAGGCATCTGATCTTTTGGCAGATTTGGGACCAGAGGCAGTTCGACTACAGGCTCGCACATTTGAGCGGTTGGTAATTGGTCAAATAACAGAGACCCAAGGCTCTACGGCCGGGCTATCGATGCTCGACCATTATCTCAAAGTGGTTGCGGATAAGACCGGCTCGCTCATAGCAACCTCAGCACGCTTTGGAGCGTTGCTATCTGGAGCGCCATCCGAAGTTGTTGAATCACTCACGCGTTTTGGTGAGAAAATTGGTGTCGTATTTCAATTAGCGGATGATGTAATCGATATCGCTTCAGAATCAAATGAAAGCGGCAAGACTCCGGGAACAGATCTACGTGAAGGTGTTCCGACCCTCGTCACTCTCTTCGTTCTAGAGTCGAACGATCCTGCGGACGCTGCTTTGCAAGAGATTCTTTCTGCTCCGATTACCGATGAAGTGATCGTTGCCAGTACCTTAAAGGCGCTGCGCACTCACCAGGCTATGGAGACCTCCAAGAACTTACTTCATCAATATGCAGATGAAGCACGCTTGGATCTTGTTGATTTGCCCGATGGAGCTGCTAAACGCGCTTTAATCGAACTCTGCGAAACTATTATCACTAGAACTTCCTGATTTAACCAGGTCGTATCCTAGGGTGATCAGCGCCACCCAGACAATCAGGAAGCCAACCCAACGCCCTGTTGTCATTGATTCGTGGCGAACGAGCACTCCGATAATGAACTGCACAGATGGCGTTATGTATTGAAGCAATCCGATAACGGTAAATTTCAAGGTGTTCGTCGAACTATTAAACATTAATAGCGGAACTGCAGTAGCAACACCTGCCAACATCAGCAGAACTGTAAGTCCCAAATGATGCCCAAACTGGCCGGTTCCTGCGTGACCCATCCAGAGTAAATAACCACCATAGGGAAGCAATGAGAGAGTGGTTTCAATCGCCAACCCATCGAGAGCCGCCAGACCGAGTTGTTTCTTTACCAGACCATAGCTACCCCATGAACCAGCTAGTGCAATCGCAATCCAAGGTGGGCGCCCGTAATCAACCGTCAAAATAATTACGCCAACAGAGGCAATTCCCACAGAGACCCATTGCAATCTGCGCATCTTCTCTTTGAGCAAAATGACGCCGAAGGCAATGATTATCAATGGATTGATGTAATAACCCAGGGCGCACTCAACAACGTGGCCGTGATTAACGCCCCAGATATAGACCAGCCAATTGATGGAGACCAAGACAGTAGAGAGGCAGAGTCGAAGTGCGATGCGCGGGCTCTTGAGCAGCGAGAACGTAGAACGTAACTTGCCCATGGCAACGAGCAGAATGATGCAAAGTACAAAGGTCCAGACCGCACGGTGCGAAACTATTTCAATGGAGTTTGCAGGCTTGAGCAGCGGCCAATAAAGGGGGAAGAGTCCCCAGATCAGATATGACCCAATGCCTAAGAGCAGACCAACTTTATAATTTTTCATAACCCGCGCTTAACGGTAATTTTGGAATTGAACTGAGAACTCCCAAGGATGGTCCTTGACGATTTGGATTGCGGTTTGTAAATCATCACGGTTCTTACTCGTAACACGTAACTCTTCACCCTGGATCTGGGTCTTGAGAGTCTTTGGACCTTCATCGCGCAGGAGTTTAGCAATCTTCTTCGCATCCTCTGTCTTGATGCCCTCTTTGAAAGCTGCAGAAATCTTGTAGATTTTTCCGCTGAGTTGTGGAGCCGATGCGTCGAGGTGCTTAAGAGAAACACCCCGCTTGATCAACTTATCCTTAAATACTTCGAGCGCTGCTTTAGCGCGATCTTCAGTATCCGCTTCAATATTATATTTATCGCCGGACTTCACAATAGAGGTGCCGGTGTTCTTGAAATCAAATCGTGTGGAGATTTCGCGGTCAGTTGAGTTATATGCGTTATCAACTTCCATGTGGTCAACCTCAGAGACGATATCGAAACTTGAATCAGCCATTGTGTGCCTCCTGCTTTTTGATCCTGGTACGAGATAAGAGTACGTGTCCTACAAAGCCTATAACCAGCGCAGCAATAACCCCTACGTTGGCACCAGCCCAAGCCCCACTCTTGCCTCCGATGAGGCCCATGAAGTAGCCCTGCCACGATAGCCAGGAAGCCAGCGAGTTAGTGACAAATCCCCAGCCGACAATCGTTCCGACGATTACGAGTCCGATGGATCGGAAGTTGTAGATTCCGTAACGACCAGTGGTGGAGAAGAGCTCGCTTTCAGCGTAATCAACTTTTCGCATCAATATATCTGCAACGAAGATTGTCGACCAGACGGCGATTGGCACACCGAGGGTGATAAGAAATCCTTGAAAGGGAGTGCTGAAATTTGGGGCGATCCATACAAAATATATGGTTCCGATTAACATGATGGTCGCATCGATTGATGCTGCCACATGGCGCTTCACGGGCAATCCGATTGATACAAGGGTGATTCCAGAAGAGTAAAGATCAAGGATCGCGCCACCAACAAGTCCTAAGATCGCAACGATCGCGAAGGGAATTAAGTACCAGGTAGGCAAAATGGTCGTGAGTGCACCTATTGGATCTGAAGCAATTGCATTACTCAGAGTCTTGGATGATCCGGCGAGAAGCGCACCATAAATTACCAAGATAACCGGGACGATGGATGAACCGAAGACGGTCCAAAAAATAACTCCGCCAGTCGAAGTTTTGCGGGGGAGATAGCGCGAATAATCTGCAGCTGAATTAACCCAACCCAGGCCGATACCAGTAATGCCAAGAATCATTGCTCCAATGAATCCAGCGCGGCTTCCCGAGTGAATGGACTGCACCATATGCCAATTCACCTTGTGAATTGTTAGGGCGATGTAACCAACTGTGAGAATAATGGTTGCGGTCGTTAACCAACGTTGAATTCGCATAATTGTGTGGAATCCCAAGACCCCACCGAAGACTGTTAACCCAGCGGCAACCATGAATCCCAAGACCCCTGCGACATTGTGATTGATGTGGCCGAGCCGGGCGAAGACCGTTTGGGCTGCAAGAGTGGCGAGTGAAACGAGAACAGTCTCCCAACCAACAAAGACTAGATAAGAGAGAAAGCCGGGCAAGACATTTCCTTTAACGCCAAACGCCGCGCGCGAGAGCGTCATTGTTGGAGCGTTGGAGCGTTTGCCTGCGATGGAACTAACACCAACCAAGATAAAAGATCCGACGGTCCCGATGATCGCGGCCCAGGTGGCCTGCCAGAAAGAGATTCCAAAACCGAGAAAGAAAGAGCCATATGAGAGGGCGAGGAGTGAAACGTTGCCCGCGGCCCAAGGCCAGAAGAGAGATCGAGCGTTACCGTGGCGTTCGCTCTCGGAGATGAAGTTGGTGCCATGCGGCTCAATGGAATTCAGAATATTCACAGGCGCATTCTAACGGCGGCGAGCGCGCCAGGTCGCAGTGAGGCCATTACAGAAATCCTAAGGCTGGCTAACTGGTGACCTTAATCCGCTTTACATCCAAGAATTGCGCAAGAACTCCGCACCCGATTAATGCGGTAGCGGGGAAGAGCAAGGCAATAGGAAGTCCACATAGACCGGCCAGAGTAGAGACTGCAAATCTACCCACAAAGAATCCAGCTGAAGAAATGATCGCCAGCCGAGAGAGAGCGCGCGCCGTAGGAATCCCAGGAATGCTTCCCGCTATTGAAACGTATGAAGGCGGCATTGGCGATACACCGAAGCCCATAATTGCATATGCGGTACACATGACGACGAGCGCCGTGTATGGATGGAGAGTTCGTTCAAAGTTTGCAATCAAAATACCTATCAGATAACCGAACCCACCGAGGAGCCCACCCACGCGAATCACAAATGGAATTCCATGCTTATCAATCCAACGGCCCACAGAGAAGCGCCCGATAATTTGCGCCAAGATAAAACAGGTGTAGCCCAAGGTATTAACACCTATGGGTAGATGTAAGTCCTCTTTGAGATAGATCGATGACCAATCACCTACCGATGTTTCGGCGATCGTCGCTAGAAATGACCCAATCGCCACCATCCAGATGAAGTTCTTTATCTCTGCCGGGATAGGTAGATCATGGGGAACTTCGGAGTTGATTGCCGCATCATTCTTATCCGCAGAGTGCGGAAGTAATGCGCGCGAGACCATGAGGCATCCGAAGAGCGCTATCAAGGAATTGCCGAGAAGGTGCCATTCCACGGGAACGTATTTGGCGATGGCTCCGGCAAAGAGTGATGCGCTAAATGCGCCTATGGACCAGGCCCCGTGAAATGAGGGCATCAGCGATCGCCCCACGCTCTCTTGGATCATCGAACCCTGCGCGTTGCAGCCTATGTTCATCAGTGAATAACTGGCTCCTGCGACGAAAGCAACGAGTGGAATCTCCCAGATCTGATTGACAAAGCCATAGGCAATTTGCGAACCAGCTATTCCGAACATAATGAGCTGGGCGGTACGGCGCGTCCCAATCTTGCGAGTAAATGGTGAGCCGAAGAGGTTACCGAATATGGAGCCGAGATTGCCCACCATGATGCAGTAGCCAAATACCGCAACCGAAGTGTGAGTATGCCCCTTAATTTCGGCGAGGCGGGCAGAGGTGGCAGCGACCGCAACGCCCATAAAGAAGAATGTCGCCCGCAAGCCCCATTTAGCGCGCTGTACCCGCTCTACTGTTGGTGCCGTCACAGCCGTAACTTAGTCCAATGGCTGGTCATTCTAAGGTTATGCGCTAATTTTCTCGCATGGCCGAATTGATTTATTACTGCGGAACGATGGATAGTGGTAAATCCACACTTGCATTGCAGACCGCTCATAACCGCAAAAGTCGAGGACTCGAAGGATTGATCCTTACCAACCGTGATCGCGGTGGCACAGGGGTAATCACTAGCCGATTGGGTTTACAAGCAACTGCTTTCGAAGTGAGCCCCGAATTCGACATCTTTGAATATATTAAAAGCGAGAAAGCGAATGGCCGCAAGATTGAATATGTCATCTGCGATGAGACTCAATTCTTTGAACGTTCTCATATCGAACAACTATCCCGCGTCGTCGATGAGATGGGTATTGATGTATTTGCCTTTGGCATCTTGACAGATTTCCGCACCAAGTTGTTTCCAGGATCTGAGCGACTCATTGAATTAGCTGACCGAGTACTACCTTTGCAGGTAGAAGCTCTGTGCTGGTGTGGTGCTCGCGCTACCCATAATGCGCGTGTGGCCAATGGAGTAATGGTCACCGAAGGCGATCAAATCTTGCCTGGGGACGTTGGAACGCCGCAGACAATTGGATACGAAGTTCTCTGCCGTAAACACCACATGCAAAAGGTCAATTCAGCCCGCTCTCAATAACTTGTCAGTTTTCTGAGAATTCTCGGATCGCGTAGACGGGCACTTCTGCGGAACCTAAACTGCACTATGGCCTTAAGCGATCTCATGTCAGGAAGGAACAGGCCCGCAGATCATTTATTCCGAGGCGATATTCAAGGCTTGCGCGGAATAGCGGTTGGACTAGTACTGCTCTTTCACGCCTCCATCCCCGGCTTCAAAGGTGGTTTCGTGGGGGTGGATATCTTCTTCGTGCTGAGCGGATATTTGATCACTGGCAATTTGCTACGCGAAATCAAACACACCGGTCGGATAAAATTTAGAGAGTTCTATGCCAGGCGAATTCGCCGCCTGCTCCCGGCATCCCTAGCCGTACTTCTTGCCACTCTTGTGGCGGGGGCGATTTGGTTCCCACCATTGCTCTTGCCGGGTCTCGCAGTGGATGTTTCGAGCGCCGGCTTTTATGTTTCAAATATTGATTTTGCCGTGCGCGCGACCGACTACTTTGCGAGTTCGACCATTCCTTCTCCAGTTCTGCATTTTTGGTCTCTTGGAGTCGAAGAGCAGTTCTATCTCTTTTGGCCGCTGATTTTGGCGCTTGTGACAATCCGTCGGAAGAAGCCAGCTCTCAAAGTCTTTATCGTTTCTCTCATCGTATTTGCCTCATCACTCACATTTGCAAACTGGTTACTCCCGCGGAATCAACCATGGGCCTTCTTCTCCTTTCCAACACGAGCTTGGGAATTAATTTTGGGCGCTCTACTTGCCAGCGCGGCACCGTGGGCCGTTAAGTTGCCACGCGCCATGGCTGCGCTTGCCGGTTTTCTTGGGGTTGGGCTCGTTCTCTACTCTGGTATTACGCAAAATGATCCGCTCAAATTTCCTGGTTATTCGGCACTCACTCCAACGGTTGGTGCACTTTTAGTAATTTTGGCGGGCTCAATTAGAAAACCCACCTTGCCATCACAGCTCTTGGCGATTAAGCCCCTGCAACTCCTTGGAAAAATCAGTTACTCTCTTTATCTCTGGCATTGGCCGGTACTTGTCATTCCACAGGTTATTGCCGGCAATCATGTCTCTATTACCGAGCGATCATTGCTAGCGGTATTTTCCATCTTTCTTGCCGCACTCACTGAGAAATTTATTGAACGTCCCTTCCGCAAGGGATTCATAATTTCCCTGAAACCATTTCGGAATATCGCGTTGGCTGGAGTCGTCGCTTCGTTACTGGCGGTAATCTCTTTTGGCGCAGACTATGCGGCGACCGCCGACCTGCGCGGGAAACCAGGTGCGGAGAGCGCAGCCGAAGCGCGGAGCTTAATAGATTCATTGATAGTCAACACGAAACCAGCAACCCCCTTGAATACCATCCCTGCTCGACCTGCCACCATCGATTTTGCAGTGCCAGCAAATCTGCAACCAAATCTGTTGAGCGCGGGTAATGATCGCCCAATTTCCTATACGGATCGCTGCCATACCCAGATGAACCTCCGGGCTTCAACTAAGCCCTGCATTTATGGTGACACGACATCGACCGTCGAAGTTGTTCTCTTCGGTGATAGCCACGCCTTGGCCTGGTTCCCCGCCATGAATGAAGTGGCCAAGGAAAATCACTGGAAATTGCTCTCTCTTACCATGTCGGCCTGTAGTCCAGCGGATATCCCTGCATTTAATAGGGATACAAATTCCTTCATGTTGAACTGTCCCATTTGGAGGACGGCTTCTATTAAGAAAATCGTTTCGGATCACCCATATATGGTCCTTGTGGCGGGAACCAACGGCTTTGAAACCGTTGTCAACGGCAGGGAGTTGCGGGGAGCGGAGCGGAACACCTTGTTTGCGACTGGAATGTCTCGCACGATTAAGCAGCTGCAAAGCAGTGGTGCTCGAGTCATCATGATGTCTGATACGCCTGCATTAGCGCAAAATCCACTTGTCTGTTTATCCGCCCATCCGAATAGCACCCTGGCATGTGCAACTCCGGTCGCTAAGGCGATTTCAAATGATTGGATCTCATTGGAGAGTCAAATCGCCGTGACTAACTCGATTCCCCTAATCAAGCCACAGTTCTGGATCTGCCCAACCGATCCTTGCCCGGTAGTGATTGGCAATATTCTCACCTATTTTGATACAGGACATATGACCGCAACATTTTCGCAAGCCCTTGCCGGCCATTTAAAGAGTGCATTAGATGGTGTGCTGTTCCCCGTAAATTGAATTGGTCTATCGTAGTCCTGTGAATAGAAGCCACCTCCATACTTCGGAAGTAGAACACCGATATGTGGGAGAGAGTCCAATCCGGACCTTGCTTTATCTCTTTGAAGAGCAAAAACTTCGGGTATTTTTCGCATTCATTTTCTTTAGTATCAAGCACTCGCCGACCTGGGTAATTCCGCTCTTAACAGCGAACACGATTGACATTATCGCTTCGCACAAGAGTCTTTCGAAATTAATAATAAATGTTGCGATTCTCGCCGTAGTAACTCTCCAGAACTGGCCCATGAATTTGCTCTACGTCCGTTTGCAGAGCAAGGCGATCCGCGAGGTCGAGAACCGTCTCCGATCAGCCCTCGTTGAGCGAATGCAGCAGCTCACGATCGGTTTCTACTTAAGATCAAACGCTGGAGTTTTGCAGACGAAGATAGTTCGCGATGTAGAAAATATCGAACAGATGGTGCGAAATTTATCGGACGGCGGCTCAACTGCTATCAACGGCGTAGTCGGGGCAATAATCATCACCGCCATAAAAGTCCCGATTTTCCTGCCCTTCTTTCTAGTACTCGCTCCACTTATAGCAATCTTCATCGCAAAGCTACGTTTCAGACTTCGCGCCAGAAATGAAGAGTTCCGCGAGGAGATCGAGGTGATGTCGGCACGCGTCAATGAAATGACTACCTTAATGCCCATTACTCGGGCTCATGGTCTAGAACAGAGCGCCTTGCAAACCATGTACGCCTCTTTTGGCAATGTAAAACGCGCAGGTCTTAAGCTCGATATTTTCAATGCAAAATTCAACGCCCTGGCGTGGGTAACTTTCCAAATGGCCAACGTTCTCTGTCTAGCCGTTGCTAGTTACTGCGCACTCAAAGGAAAATTTGGGGTCACGATCGGAGATGTTGTTCTTCTCACCGCCTTCTTTGGACAACTCATCGGCTCCGTTATTTTGCTATCGAGCCTTATGCCCCAAATAGCTAAAGGCTTTGCCTCGATCCGTTCGCTAGGTGAAGTACTTGAATCTCCAGATGTAGAAGAGAATGCCAACAAACCGGCGATGCCAGAAGTAATTGGCACCGTTGAGTTAGTGGGTGTCTCCTTCAAGTATCCAAATAGCAATAGAAAGGCCATCAGCAAATTCAGTGTGAACGCTAAACCCGGTCAGATGATTGCCCTGGTTGGTCCATCCGGATCCGGAAAATCGACTCTCATTAATTTGCTCACTGGTTTTCTCCGCCCCCAGTCCGGAGTTATCTCAGTGGACGGGAATGATTACTCGCAATTTGATTTGCGAACCTTTAGAAAATTCATCTCTGTAGTTCCGCAGGAGTCAGTCTTATTCGAAGCGAGCGTAAGAGATAACATCACATACGGTCTCGGCTCTGTCTCTGATGAGCGAGTGAGCGCGGCGCTGCAAGCAGCAAATGCACTTGATTTCGTTAGTGAATTACCGGAAGGCGTAGATACCTTGGTCGGGGAGCGCGGTGCCAGAATCTCTGGTGGGCAAAGGCAACGCTTGGCAATCGCTCGGGCGCTAATTCGAAATCCTCGAATCCTAATTCTTGATGAAGCCACGTCGGCTCTTGATTCACAATCGGAGAGCGCAATTCAGCATGCTCTTGAAACTTTGATGCGAGATCGAACCACCTTTGTTGTAGCCCATCGACTTTCGACTGTGCAGAGAGCGGATTTGATTCTGGTCTTAGATAAAGGCAAGATGATTGAAAGTGGCCGCCACTCTGATTTAGTGCGCGCTGGCGGGCTGTACCAACAACTCTATGAGGCACAAGCCTTCTCAAATGCTGATGGCAAGAAGTAGATTGCAGTTGATTTAGGCCAAATCCACTCGATTATTTGCTCCCTCTAAAATGGGGTAATCTACGCAGGCTGCTTCAAAAGATAGCCCTGGCGGGTTGCCCGAGCGGCCAATGGGAGGGGACTGTAAATCCCCCGGCTCTGCCTTCGAAGGTTCAAATCCTTCACCCGCCACCATAATTTTAAAAACCTCTCGCCTCAACCCAACTCAAACCATTAGGCTCATAGCAAGGCCATGGATCGGGATGGAGACATTGTGACCGAGAATTTGGTTCATCCCTTTAGCATTGGGGATCGCACTCAATCTGATTTATTGGGTGGCAAAGGTGCGAATCTTGCCGAGATGGTACGAATTGGATTGCCAGTGCCACCGGGATTCACGATTACTACACAAGCCTGC
>CAIPQX010000122.1 GCA_903867285.1 uncultured Actinomycetes bacterium
CTTAAGAACGCGCTTTAGCAAAATCATCTCAGGGAGGCTAAGGGCAACAACCGCCATCATGAATGCCAAGAGAGTCCCCATGGGTAGACCCTTGCTGTAGAGGGCCTGCACTATCGGCATTACGCCAGCTGCATTCGAATAAAGGGGCACTCCGATAGCTACAGCAATCAATACCGCGAAAGGATTACTCCGCCCCGCATGTTGAGCAAAGAATGCGGTTGGTGCCCATCCATGAATTGCCGCCCCGACCAAGATTCCAGCCAGAAGATAGAGCCAGATTTTCTTTACGATAGTTACCGATTCCTCCACACCCATTCGAGTGCGATCTTGCAAGGTGTAGTCCGGTGAGGCGAACTCTGCCTGTTTATTCATTTGATTGGCATACACGAATGGTTCCACCCAGCGTTCAACCTTCATCTTCCCCAAGACCATTCCCGCAGTTATCGCAATGGTTAATCCGGATAGCAAATAAATGGCGGCGATCTTGAGTCCAAACATAGTGAACAACAACCCCACGGCAATTTCATTGATCAAAGGGCTAGCGATCAGGAAACTAAGAGTGACTCCGATAGGTACACCAGAGGATAAAAATCCAATAAATACGGGGACCGCGCTACAAGAGCAAAATGGAGTAACGACTCCAGCCGATGCAGCAATCAAGTTACCAATCCCTTGGCGTTTCCCCCCAAGGAAGGCTCGCGTCCGTTCAATTGTAATGAAGGAGCGCAACATTGTTACCACAAAGGTAATTCCAATAAGTAAGAGGATGATCTTTGAGGAATCGTAAAAGAAGAAGCGAACGGCATCGCCCAACTTGCTCTGCTTTTTGAAGGGAAGAACCGTAAATAAGAGCCAATTCCAGAACTTATCGTTCCCCCAATAAAGGAAGTACCAAGCGAGAAGGGCGCCTACTGATTTGAAGGTGCTCTTCTTCGAACTCTCGCGTTTGCTGAGGTTCAGTGAAATCGACATCCCTACGCCGCTCTTTCTCATATTGATAAACTTCAATATGTCCAGAGTACTCCCAAAGGAGATGGTTTTGAATCAATTTGAAGGTGGCTTTCCTCACGACAACTCCTAAATTGTAAAGAGGATCGTTACCAGAGCGCTCATCATGATTGCCCCAGCCTGTGCTCCGCTTAAGACTCCGTTAGCTGTACCTAAGGTGACTGCTGCTGCAGGAATTCCCAATTGAGCGCTCGACAACAAGATATTTCGTTTAGGTTGTCCAAAGAGAGCCGAGGGCGTGTGTGCAATGACCGCGCCGATACACATCAAGAGTGCTAGCAGAATTGCATCGCGCGAATGGAAGGTCTGCCGGATATCAATTGAAGCTCCCAGCCAGACAAAATAGAGCGGGGCGAAGAAACCGTCACTGATCCCAAATAACTGCCGAGCTAATCGGTGTGGAACTCCAATGCTCGCAAGTGCTACACCCAATGTGAATCCGGCGATCATCACAGAGGCATGGAAATGTAGGGCCAGCGCCGCTACAAGCAAAAGTAGGGAGAGACTGATGCGAAGTTCTAGACCTAAGTGATCCGCCTTTGAAACCGCATGCGTGCTATCCAACCACCCTCTACTTCGCGCAAGGCGCAGCGCGAAATAAATCGCAACCGAGGCTATGAGAACGAAAATGGCACCTTCGGTGGCTTGCAGTCGCTCGCTCTTTTGGGTGAAGAAGGGCAGCGCTACGAAAGCTGTGGCGTCGGCGAGAGTGACCTGAGTGATCAGGATACTTTTAGATTCCGAAGGTGCAATCTTTTCTACCAGCGGGATAACCAAGGCAGCAGAACTCGAAAATGAAATAACGGCCGCTAACTTCCAATTAGAAAAATGTGCCAGGTGATCGATGGCGAGTCCGACCAGAACTGCCAGAATAAAATTGGCTGAAAGAATCCAAGCCGCTTTTTCAAATGACTTTCGGGTGAGTGTCCGGTAGTCGATGTGGCTTCCAGCTGTAAACATCAAGAGCGCGAAACCTACAGTTGCGAGTAATTTCAGCGATTGATCCTGGTAGGGAATTTTGTTGAAACCACTCGCGCCAAAGAGCGTTCCGACTAAAAGTTCCCCTACGGCCACTGGAACTCCCCAGCGCTTAGGGACCCGCAGTAGAGGGCCAGCCAGGCCTGCTACAACAAGGGCTCCAAGCATTTGGATGCTCATATCCCAAGGCTAATAGACTCCTGCCCGTGACTACGATCAATCGAGAGCATTTAGGGAATTTAATCGCGCAGGAAGAAGCGCGCTTTTTAACGCTTCACCCCAAGAGCGGGGAGTTATTCCAGAAAGCCAAAGAGGTCATGCCGGGTGGCGTGCCAATGTCTTGGATGGCTAAATGGCCGGGCGCTTACCCAATATTTGTAGATAGCGCCCAAGGTGCTCGTTTTACCGATGTCGATGGTCACGAATATGTAGACCTCTGCTTAGGTGATACCGGCTCAATGACGGGCCATTCGCCAAAGGCAACCGTCGAAGCAATCAATTCGCAATTGAAGCGGGGATTGACCGCAATGCTACCGACCGAAGATGCGGTCATTGTGGCATCCGAACTCGCTCGTCGATTCGGCCTTCCGCTCTGGCAGTTCACCGTGACTGCGACTGATGCCAACCGCCATGTGATTCGCTACTCGCGTTTAATCACAGAGCGCTCGAAAATTATTGTGATCGATAAGTGCTATCACGGTTCGGTTGATGAAACTTTCGCAACGCTGGATGACGCCGGCAATACGATCAAGCGCCCTGGGAATTTGGGCGCGCCCGTTGATTTGGCAGAGACCACTCGCGTCGTTGAGTTCAACAATTTGGCAGCGATGGAAGCAGCTCTTGCTCACGGAGATGTTGCAGCAATCTTGATGGAACCCGCAATGACAAATATTGGAATTGTGCTACCAGATGACGGTTATCTCAAAGGAGTGGGAGAACTTGCAAAGAAGTACGGCACCATCTGGATCATTGATGAAACACATACAATTTCAGTTGGTCCCGGCGGCATGACAGCGCTCTACGGATTGCAGCCCGATGTACTAACTATCGGCAAGGCGATCGCTGGTGGAATCCCGACTGGAACCTTCGGAATGACTCAAGAAGTCGCTGCGCGAATAAAGGCAAAGGTCGAGCGCGAACTCATTGATACCGGCGGAATCGGAAGCACTTTGGCTGGTAACGCACTCAGCTTGGCTGCGATGCGAGCCACTCTGACGCAGGTCCTTACTGATGAAGCCTTTGCTCGCATGGTGAAACTAGGTTCGCTCTGGTGTGACGGGGTCGATGCCGCTATCAAAGAGTTTGATCTTCCTTGGTCTTGTTCCCGCCTAGGTGCTCGCGGGGAATATCTATTTCAGCCAACCGCTCCCAAGACTGGCCGCGAAGCGGCGGATGCTGGGGACTTTGAGCTGGAGCAGTATGTCCATCTGCGCCTGCTTAACGATGGATTCCTTATTACGCCATTCCACAACATGGCACTGGTATCCCCTGATACAACAGAATCGGATATCACTGCCCACACCGCGGCTTTCCGCGCCATGTGTGCTGATTTGGTCTCTGCTTAGTGAATCTTAAAAACTTACTCCGTCCACATAGAACGATCCCTCGGACTAGCTGGACTGCCCACTCTCCGTGGTCGCTTAGTATTTCACGCGTCCTCATCCTGACCTTTGGTTTAACCATCTTCGGCTTCGGAGAAGCTCTACTGATTCAATCCACGCTGGGTAACGCACCGTGGAGCGTTCTCTCGCAAGGAATAAGTCGGCACTCATCACTCTCGCTAGGCTGGGCAACATTCTTTCTGAGCATTGTGGTCTTGCTGGGATGGATTCCCCTTAAACAGCGTCCGGGCTTTGGAACGCTCGCCAATATTGTGGTCATCGCTTTCTCGCTGCAAATTGGAACAGATATATTTCCAATCCAACATCACACACTCTGGATCCGTTTGGCTTACGTCTTTGGCGGAATTGCCCTCATCGGTTGCGGATCATCGTTCTACATTACCTGTGGCCTTGGACCTGGCCCACGTGATGGGCTGATGACGGGGATTCATCGCGTGACTGGAGTCAGGGTTGGTCGTGTTCGCCTTTTAATTGAAATTATTGTTTTGAGTATTGGGTGGGCAGCTGGTGGTCGAGTTGGAATCGGAACGCTCTGCTTTGCACTCTTTATCGGCAACTCGGTGGCAATCTGGCTAGGCCTGGTTCGCCATCTTGAAAATGCCATCCAACATCGGCGGAGTTAATTTCTTCGTAAAGGTATTTTGCTGACTAGGGTGATAACTCCCAATTACTTTCAAGAGCTGTCCATCCGCTGATTTCGTCATGAAGGTTGAGCCGTGACCGAATTTTGGACGTGGCGATGGGATCTCAAAATCCATTGTCAGCAATTGTGCGATTAAACCTGTCCACGCAAAGTTTCCTAGCGCCACAAAGACCTTAGCGGTGGGCAATAAAAGTTCGATCTCATTGGCCATAAATGGAGCGCAGGTGGCCTTCTCTTCATTGGTGGGTTTGTTGCCAGGTGGAGCGCAGCGCACCGCGCAGAGAATGCGCGTTCTATAAAGCTCTTGCCCATCTTTGCGAGATTCACTTGTGGGCAGCTTCGCCAATCCGGAACGATGCAACGATGAAAAGAGAAAATCGCCTGAACTATCGCCGGTAAATATTCGGCCGGTTCTATTCGCACCATGAGCTCCAGGTGCAAGTCCGACAATAATTATTTCGGCCTTAGGATCCCCAAACCCCGTAACTGGTCTTCCCCAGTAATCGTGATCTGCATAGGACTTTCTCTTAGTCAGGGCCACCTCTTCGCGCCAATCAACCAGGCGTGGGCAGAGCGTGCAGGCGGTGATCGCTTTATCTAAAGCTGCGATCGATTTATATCGTGGCAAGGCCCCAGGCGATTCCGTCGAGAATATCGGATTCCGATGCCACAAATTCTTTTGCTCCGGTCAGTGTCATAACGCGCGATAAAACCAGAGAACCTGAGGTAATTACATCAACGCGGCCCGGGTGCATATAACCCAGCGCGGCGATCTCATCGCGGGTCATTGCTGCGAACATCTCGGCCACTTCATGAACCTTTGCTGCTGGGATTCTGGAGAGATGGATCGCATAGCGGTCATAATCAATGAGATCCAACGCTGCTGCTGCAACCGTGGTTGCAGTACCCGCGACTGCGATGAGCGTCTGGGCCGCACTGAAATCCACGTGCGAGCCAGCGTCAAGTATTGCGGCGTCGATATCGCCAATCGCTGCGGCAACCTGCTGCGCGGTTGGCGGTTGAGCGGTGAGATGGCGCTCTGACATGCGAACACATCCGATATTCACCGAGCGCGCCGCCGATACATCTGTATTTCCCAATACAAATTCCGTTGACCCGCCGCCAATATCCACCACCAAGAAGGGTGATAACTCTTGACCCAGCTCTTTGGTCGCACCGAGAAATGACAAGGCGGCCTCTTCGCTACCTGGGATAACTTCCGGTGCAATTCCTAAAATATCTCGTACACCATCAATAAAGAGATCGCGATTGGTTGCATCGCGCGTTGCGCTTGTCGCACAGAAGCGAATCTTCTCCACTCCTTTTGAGCGAAGGAGCGCGGCATATTCGGCGGTTACGGCCAAGGTACGTTCAATTGCTTCGGGAGCAAATGCCTTGTTCTTATCAACACCCTGTCCTAAGCGCACCACACGCATATCGCGATGAACTTCACGGAAGTTATAACCATCGACATCTGCAATAAGTAGGCGCAGCGAATTGGTTCCGCAATCTATGGCTGCTACTCGCATGGGCTGGTCTTCCACCAATCCGGGAGCGC
>CAIPQX010000123.1 GCA_903867285.1 uncultured Actinomycetes bacterium
TCTTCAACGCTTCTCGGAATTCCACTGCCCGCCGCCGGCAACCAATTAGCAGAGTAAGGGCGAGAGTGCTAACCAAACTCTAGCGAAAGCCCGCGGGGGCTGCCAACCGAGGAGGCGGGGCTATGAGGGGTTTAAAGTGGATTTAGAGGCGGAAACCGGCGGAGCGGGCCTCAGTACGGGCCTCCCGCAGGCGGCGCAGACGCTTGACCAGCATGGGCTGGCTCAGAAGAGCAGCCTCGCGGTCGATCAGATTGTTGAGGAGTTGGTAGTAAGCCGGCGGGGTGAGGTCAAAGAGCTCCTTAATTGAGGACTCCTTGGCACCCGCATATCGCCACCACTGCCGTTCGAAATCCAAGATCCGCAGTTCGAGTTCGGAAAGGCCGTTCTCTGGAGAGAGGTTCAAATCCATAGCACTACCTTGGAATTCCATGCCCTGATACTAATTGTTTAGGCCGACAATATCTGGAGATTCGAGATTATCTATCTTCCGTGTTCCCGCGCGACCTCATCCTTCCGGCGAGCTTCCTTCAAAATATTCCGGGCCATCGTTGGAAATATCAACCTGTGGAATGGCAAGACGAGTACCCAATAAAGATGCCCACCTATGCCCTTTGGAAGGAAACTGGCACGTTGATTGAGACGTCGCATTGGTCGTCCATCATGTTCAACTTCATCGACTGTAAATTGCAACCAAGCTTTCCCAGGAAGAATCATCTCCGCGTATAGATTCAAATGATGATTCGCCTGCAGGCTTTCCACTCTCCAAAAATCTAGGCTCTCTCCTTGTCGTAAGAAATTTGGGTCACGTCGCCCGCGCCGTAATCCAACTCCACCTAACAAGCGATCCAGTAATCCACGCAACCACCACAATGCATCGGCGCCATACCATCCACGTTCGCCGCCGATCTCTTCAATGCTCTGCCAGAGCGAAGTCATCGTTGCATCCGTATAAGTAATTTGTTCATCGTGATACTCAGCCTCACCAGCCCAGGCTGGATCCGATTGGGTCTTCTGCCACGGCGGCATAAAAGCGTTCGCATCGGACCAGCGGGACTCAACCTCGTGAAGCTTGACCTTTGAAATTGCTAATTCAAAGGCCCGATCAACAGTTATCAATCCAGTTAATGGGGGTGGAATTATCAGCGAAATAGACTGACTTTGATCAACAAATGATTCATTCACTAGAGAACCAACAAGAGGGCGGGCCAGTGCCACGGGTACTGGAGTAACTAAGCCAATCCAAAGACTCGAGAGCCAAACAGAGAGAAAAGGCACTTTGATTATTACTCGCCTGCGCAAGCCCGCCACTTTCGCAAATTCCTTAATTAAATCTGCGTAGGTAAAGATATCGGGCCCGCCGATATCAAAGGTTCCTGATTGCGGTTCGGCTAGCGAGGCTGCATGAGATAAGTAATAGAGCACATCGCGAATTGCAATTGGTTGCGTTCGATTGTTCACCCATTTTGGGGTAATCATGATGGGCAGGCGGTGGGTCATGTGGCGAATCATTTCGAATGACGCTGAACCCGATCCAATAATAATTCCCGCTCTCAATTGCAAAACTGGAACCTCAAATTGAGCAAGGCGGGCGCCCGTATTGGCTCGCGATGCCAAATGTTTACTGGCCTTTTGCTCACCTGTCCTTACTATTCCCCCCAGGTAGATAATTTGGGAGACTGCGGAATCCTTTGCGGCGCGCCCAAAGGTGAGTGCCATTGTCTCCTCTACCTCATCGAATCGAGGTCCAGCCCCGATCGAATGCAATAAATAGAAAGCAGTATGGACTCCCTCTAGCGCTGCACGAATTTCCTCATAATTGGTTGCATTGCCCACAGCCACTTCAACCTGCGAATACCAGGGCTGTCCTACAATCTTTGCGGAATCGCGAACGAGGACTCGTACGACGACGCCTTGATTTAACAGGGCAGTCACTAGACGGCTGCCAACATAACCGGAGGCGCCAGTCACGAGCACCTTACGAATCTCAGGAGTTGCGCTCACTTGATTAACAGTAGACTGAGTACATAGATTCGGATATTCGAAACCAGCGTTGGTTACGAATCGACCAGTGCCTGGCAAACTCTTGCACTAACTGAGAAAAAGGTAGATCCCAATGGCAAAACCGCGCGTTGTAATCCTTGGCGGAGGCTTTGGAGGGCTGGCAACGGCTGAAGCTCTCGGCCACGATGCTGATATCACCGTTATTGATCGCAACAATTATCAGACCTTCCTTCCACTTCTCTATCAGGTCGCTACCGCCGGAATCGCTGCAGACCACATCGCTTACCCCATTCGTGGGGCACTCCGCAAAACTGGGGGCCGCTTCCACATGGGCTCTCCCATCTCCATCGATCACAAGAACAAGACCGTCAAACTCGACAGCAGCGAAGTTATCCCCTTCGATCACCTCGTCATTGCCATGGGTTCGGTCACCGCTGACTTTGGAATTCCTGGAGTCCATGAATTTGGCTTAGGCATGAAGTCGATCCATGAATCGCTGATGATTCGCTCCGAGATCATGCGACGTTATGAAGACCTCTGTCGCTTCCAGGATGACACCCGCCTCAAAGTAGTGGTTGTCGGCGGCGGACCAACCGGGGTCGAAATGGCAGGGGCGCTCGGCGAACTGATCAAGGGACCACTGCACCACGATCAGGCAGAGGCGGCTTCAAATATTGATGTATATCTTGTGGAAGCGGGAGCGCGGGTTCTCCCAATGTTTGATCAATCCCTTACCGATAAGGCGCAGAAGGAATTAGAGAAGCTTGGCGTCAATCTCATGCTTAAGTCAGCCGTTAAATCGTTGGAGTTTGGGCAGATCAATTTTGCCGACGGTTCCTCGATGCGGGCGCATGTAATGGTCTGGGCTGCCGGGGTTACCAGTTCACCTGCAATCTATGACCTCAGCGTCCCTACTGAGGGATTCCGGCTTAAGACAGAACAGACGATGCAGATCACGAACTACCCTTACATCTGGGCGGTCGGAGATTGCGCTGGGGCTCGCGGATCGAATGGTCGCTTCCTGCCACAAGTCGCTCCTGTTGCCATGCAGCAAGGTCGCTTCGTGGCAGATCAAATTCGCCGAGTAAGCAAGGGACAAGCCCTCAAAGAATTCCTTTATAAGGATAAGGGCTCGATGGCTACCATCGGACGCCACAAGGCAATCATCCAA
Organism: uncultured Actinomycetes bacterium; assembly: GCA_903867285.1. Lineage (GTDB taxonomy): Bacteria > Actinomycetota > Actinomycetes > Nanopelagicales > Nanopelagicaceae > PALSA-747. The sequence continues at coordinate 3,173 of CAIPQX010000123.1, forward strand.
GTTAAAAAATTGAAGATAAGCGGACCCATCGCCTGGTTTGGTTGGCTCTTCCTGCACCTCTTCTATCTCATGGGTGGAAGAAATCGAATTGGCACCATCGCCGACTGGAGCTGGAACTACCTCACCTTCGATCGCGGCAATCGCCACATTATGGATTCGCTTTAAGGCCATGGCCTACATCGATCTCCGCGGGCACCAAACCTGGAGCGTTGAGTACCCAAATAATGGAGCGCCTTTATTGTTGCTCCATGGTGGATTGAGTGCCACCGAGAACTTTGACTACCATATCCTTCCCGCTATCGAAGATCGCTTCCACGTTTATGGCTACGACCGCACTGCGCATGGACGTACCGGCCTTCGAGAAGGTTTCTATCACTTTGATTTTCAACGCGATGAGGCGATCTCTTATATAGAAGATGTCATTGGCGCGCCCACCCACTTACTTGGTCATAGCGACGGCGGCATCATCGCGCTCTTGGTTGCAATCGCGCGGCCAGACTTGGTCTTATCAATTATTGCTACGGGTACTAATTACACCTGGGATGCTGAGCTCACGCTCGATAACGAGGCTGTCGTTACCGACGATAACCGCGCCGAATTTGCGGAACGATCTCCAGATGCCCCAGAGATGCTTCAAGTCATTATTCAGAAGGCTCACGAAGTTTGGGCGACCGAACCCAATATCACCGTCGCAGAACTAGCCACAATTTCCTGCCCGGTACTCGTAGTTAACGGCGATGATGAACCCTTTAGCCCGCACCATGGAGTTGATTTATTTCAAGCGCTTCCCAATGGACGTTTGGCAATCATCCCGGGTTCGCCACATGCGACCCATAAGATCAAGCCACATTTGCTCCACCCAATAATCAAAGATTTTTATGACCACCCTGAACCACGGGGCGAGTCAAATCCCTTTAACGAAGTAACTGGAGATTAATTAAGGAACAAGTGTCGTCATGGTGGTAGCCAAATTGAAGAGCAAGTTTGGATAGACACCTAGCACCAAGGTGATCACGAAGCAGATCGTTATTCCGGTTGTTACCAAGAATGAGGGAACTACTACTGTCACCGTGTCATCTGTAGGCTCTTTAAAGAACATAATCAAGATCACGCGGAGATAAAAGAAGAGTGCAATCGCGCTGGAAAGTACACCAACGACGACGATCGCGATATTTCCGGAAGCATAGGCCGCGGTGAAGATAGAGAATTTTGCGATGAAGCCAGCCGTAAGTGGAATTCCGCCAAAGCTTAAGAGGAAGAGCGCAAATGCAGTTGCCACTCCTGGTGATTTCTTGGCGAGCCCAGCCCAACGATTGAGGTCATTTACCTCACCGGTCGAATCACGAACAAGTGTCACAATTCCAAAGGCTCCGATAGTGGCAAAACCGTAGGCCACGAGATAGAACATCATTGAGGTTAAGCCCGCTTGGCTCAAGGCAATTACTCCAGCGAGCAAGAAGCCCGCGTGGGTAATCGAGGAATAAGCCAGAGTGCGCTTCACATCGCGCTGTGAAATTGCAGCTATCGCGCCGCCAGCCATGGTCACAATGGAGATCGCAACAAATACTGGGCGCCAATCATTTTGTACCGCGGCAAAACCCACGATAAAGATGCGGAACATCGCGCCAAAAGCTGCGACCTTCGTACACGCCGCCATAAATCCAGTGACGGCAGTTGGAGCACCTTGGTACACATCTGGAGTCCAGGAATGAAAGGGAACTGCTCCGACTTTAAAGAGCAACCCAACTGACATCAGAACAATTCCGAGAAGTAAGAATATGTGATTTGCACCCGGAGTCGCGGCCGCGGTTCTGATGGTTGCTAGTGAAAGACTTCCGGAGAATCCATATACGAGCGCCCCGCCAAAGAGGAAGAAGGCGGATGAATACGCACCGAGCAAGAAATATTTAAGTGCCGCTTCTTGTGACAAGAGGCGACGTCGCCGCGCTAACCCGGTGATGATGTAAAGCGGGATAGAGAGAACTTCTAGCGCTACAAAGAGAGTGATCAGGTCGTGGGCAACAGGGAAGAGCAACATTCCAGAGATAGCAAAGAGCACCAGGGGATAGATCTCGGTCATCTGTACGCCAGCCAGCACAGCGGCCGCCTCCTCTTGTGATCCAGGAAGAGCTGACGCTTGCGGTGCAAAGTGATCGTTCTGCGTAAAGAAGAGGAGAGCTACAAAAGCCATAGCGAGAATTGCACCTTGCATGAAGAGGCCGCCGCCATCAATCGAAACTGAATCTACTGCAGCCGATTGTGAGATGAGATTGTGGATCGAGATCACCCAACAAAAAGCGGTCGCAGTCGTTAGTAGAGCGATAATGATTTGGATGCGAGCCCGATAAGCCCGTCCTATAAATCCTTCAACGAATACTCCGATAAGCGCTCCACCAAGGACGATCAGGATTGGCGCAAGTAAGTTGTAATCAAGATTTGGAGTAGTAAGCATTATTTACCTGCCAATGGAGTTGGGTCAGTGACTTGAGCCGCTGCCATAATTTGGCTGGTCGCTGAGTCAATCACGTGGATAGCGGGCTTAGGGTAGAAACCGAGGAGAACCAGCGCCACGATAACCGGGGCAAGTGCGAATTTTTCGCGCCAATTGAGATCTGGAGTATCTTCATTTCCAGCCTGCAGTGGTCCGTGCAGAGTTCGTTGCACCAAAATCAAAATGTAGAGCGCGGCCAAGACGATACCGGTGGTTCCAATAACAGCGGCTAGTGGATAGCGCGTGAATGTTCCAACGAGCACCAAAAATTCGCTGACAAAACTGGAGAGACCGGGAAGTGCCAGTGCAGACATGCCTGCGATAAAGAAGCTCCAGGCCATAACTGGCGTGATTCGCTGCAGTCCACCAAAGTCTTCCACCTGCGTCGATTTGCGCCGTTCAATCATCCAGCCGCCTACCAGGAAGAGCGCGGCGGTAGAAAATCCGTGGTTAACCATGTACAAAGTTGCGCCGGTTAAACCTTGGCTCGTCATAGCAAAGATTCCAAGGACGATAAAACCAAAGTGAGAGATCGAGGTAAATGCGATCAAAGAGTTGAGGTCTTTCTGGCCAATTGCTAGGAAAGCGCCATAAATAATCGAGATCAGCGAGAGCACAATAATGTAAGGAGCGAAGGTCTTTGCTGCATCTGGAAAGAGCGCGATGCAGAAACGAATCATCCCGTAGGTGCCCACCTTGTCGAGAACGCCGAGCACCAAGATAGATGTACCAGGAGTTGCCGATTTTGCTGCACCAGGAAGCCAGGTGTGGAATGGGAAGAGCGGGGCCTTAATTGCAAAGGCGATAAAGAAGCCCAGGAAGAGCCAATTCTGCGTGTTATGGCTGATCTTAAGATGAGAAAGTGCCGTCACATCAAATGAACCATGGCCCGCTTTGATAGAGAGAACGAATAGCCCGATTACAGCTGCCAACATCAGCAACCCACCAAAGAGGCTATAAAGCAGGAACTTGAGAGCTGCCGCAGCACGCTCGCCACGTCCGTAGCCACCGATCAGGAAGTAAACCGGAACCAACATCGCCTCGAAGATCACGTAGAACAAGAAAACATCGGTCGCCGCAAATACTCCGACCATAAATGTTTCAAGAATCAAGATCAACATATAGAAAGTTTTTACGCTCCAGCGACCATTTTCGGCCTCGTTCCAACCACCAACTACCACGATCGGTACCAATACCGTGGTGAGCAGAATCAGTACGAGCGCCAAACCATCGATGCCAACTGCGTAATTGATATTAAATACTTTGAACCACGAGTGCGACGAGACGAGTTGGAAGCCTTGAACTCCGAACTTGTACTTAGTCAACATCAAGAGCGAACTGATCAATGTAACGACCGATGAAGCCAATGCGAGTAATTTGATTGCCTTGGTATTCTCTCTTGGAACTGCCACAAGCCCAAGCACACCGAGGAGTGGCAGGACGATGGTGAGCGTTAAGAGGTTCATGCGGTTACCACCCAAAGGATCAGGGCACCGATAAAGACGCCGACAAACATCATCAGTGCATAGGTGCGGACGTAGCCGTTTTGGAGCTTACGAAGCACATCCGAAACCTCGCTGATCAGCCAACCCACAAGTCGGACGGCCCCATCGATGACATTGTGATCTGTCGCGACCAATCCCGCGGTGAGAGTAGTACCTGGCTTCACGAGCACCACGTCATTGAAAATATCTTGGTAGAGATCCTTGCGCGCGATCTTGGTAAAAATAGAAACGTTCTCTGGGGCAACCTCTGGGACTGTGCGATATTTAATAATCGCATACCCGGCGCCAAGTACCACGATCCCCAAAGCGAGAACCGATACGACGAGAGGTTTCATCAATTCTTTTCCACCCTCTGCATGAGAGGCGTTGACCACGGGCTGCAGCCAGTTAACCAAGGCTCCCCCTGCGCTCAGCAGGAATCCAGAAGCTATCGAACCGATCGCCAAGACGACCATTGGTCCCCACATCAAGACCGAACTCTCGTGTGGATGGGATCCATCCTTCCAACGCTTTGCGCCCGCAAAGGTCAGTACAACAACGCGAGTCATGTAAAAGGCGGTAATGCCAGCTCCGAGGAGCGCCGCTCCGCCGAGAATGATTCCCTTGCCGCCGCCTTGATTGAAGGCGGTTTCAATAATTTTGTCCTTTGAGTAAAACCCCGCAAATGGTGGGACACCCAAGATCGCAAGATAACCCAATCCGAATGTGACCGCAGTGATCGGCATAAGTCGGGCCAATCCGCCGAATTTACGCATATTTATCTCGTCATCCATGCCGTGCATGACCGAGCCTGCGCCTAAGAACATTCCAGCCTTGAAGAATCCGTGGGTCAAGAGATGCATGATGGCGAAGGCATAACCAACGGGACCGAGCCCAGTGGCCAGAATCATGTAGCCGATCTGCGACATGGTGGAAGCAGCGAGTGCTTTCTTAATGTCATCTTTAGCGGTACCAACAATCGCTCCGAAGAGGAGAGTAATTACTCCTACGGTTACGACGAGTATGCGCGCCGTCGAAGAGGCATCAAAGATAAAGTTTGAGCGAGTAATGAGGTAAACGCCAGCGGTCACCATCGTCGCGGCGTGGATCAGCGCTGAAACTGGAGTTGGACCAGCCATCGCATCGCCCAACCAGGATTGCAATGGAAATTGCGCAGATTTTCCGGCAGCGGCCAAAAGGAGCATCGCCCCGATAGCTGTCAGAGCAGCGGGTGATGCATGAGAAGCTCCCGCTTTAACTCCATCAAATGAGACTGCGCCGAATTGGGTAAAACAGATCATGATGGCTAGTGAAAGTCCGACATCTCCAATTCTGTTGGCGATAAAAGCCTTCTTGGCTGCGACCGCATATGTTGGGTTGTGATTCCAAAATCCGATGAGGAGATAAGAGGCCAGACCAACGCCCTCCCAACCAACATATAAGTTGAGGTATGAATCGCCCAAGACCAAAAGCAACATCGCTGCGATAAAGAAATTGAGATATGCAAAAAAGCGGCGGCGATCCTTATCGTGATCCATATACGCGATGGAATAAATGTGAATCAACGTGCCCACGCCGGTAATAAGAAGTACAAAACAGATGGAGAGTTGGTCGAGCAATAAAGATGCATCGACTTTGAGGTTTCCGACCGAGATCCATTCAAAGAGTTTTTGGGTGGCAGCGCGGTTAGCACCGGTGTGGCTATGCATCTCCATGAATTCGGAAATTCCAACGCCAAAGGCCGAAGCCGAAATCAAAGTTGCAAAGATGTGTCCCCACTTATCGGCCATGCGGCCCAGAAGAAGGAGTAAGGCAGAACTGAAGAGCGGAAGAGCGATGAGGTAAACCAAGTGGCTGCTAGTTCTCATTAGTTCTTCAACAAACTGGCATCATCAACTGATGCCGATCGACGGGAGCGGTAAATAGTGACGATAATGGCGAGACCAACAACAACTTCACAGGCGGCGACCACCATCGTGAAGAAAGATGCGACTTGACCATCGAGATTTCCGTGGATTCTAGAGAAAGTTACGAGAGCCAAATTGGAGGCATTGAGCATCAACTCAATGCACATAAAGATGACAATGGCGTTGCGGCGAATAAGTACACCGAGCGCTCCGATCGTAAAGAGGATAACCGAGAGGTAGAGGTAATTTGAAATATCCATTTAGTCCTCCTGCTCTTCAATAGATTCCAGCGCAAAGGGTGCGCTAGTAATAATGTCTCCGCGCGAGCGCAGAGTTTGTGAAACTGAAGTAGGGGCTGGAGAGCCATCTGGCAAGAGCGCGGGAACATCCACGGCGTTTCGGCCAGCGAATACACCAGAGGCAGGAAGACCTGCTGCATCACCGAGTGAGCTCTTGCGGAAGCGCGCTATCGACAGGTCGCGTTGTGCGTAAGGCGAGCGAACTTTCTGCGAGTGCGCCAAGACCATTGCGCCGAGAGCTGCCGTAATTAGTAGCGCGGATACAACTTCAAAGGCCCAGACATATTGGGTAAATAATAATTTTGCGATTCCTTGCACATTACCTTCTGCATTTGCTGCAACCAATCCAGCCGCAGGAGCGGAAACGGTAGCTCGACCGAGAAGCGAGACCATCAAACCACCAAGGCCAATTGCGGCCACTATCGAAGGAATCCGCTGCCCCTTGAGGTTCTCTACAAAAGATTCAGAGCTATCAATTCCGACGAGCATCAAGATAAAGAGGAAGAGCATCATGACGGCGCCGGTATAAACGACGATCTGCACAATTCCTAAAAAGAGCGCATCTTCGGCGATATAGAAGATGGCGAGGGTGACCATGACCCAGGCCATTAAGAGAGCTGAGTGGACCGCCTTCTTAACGATCAAGATACCGAGAGCCGCAATAACCGCCAACGGAGCCAAGATCCAAAATTGCACTGCCTCAGGCGCCGCTGTGCGGCCGACCGTAAGCGCGAGGTGGAAGCTGGTATGTAACATTTTACTTTTGCTCCCCCTTGGCTTGCGAAGGATGTGACCCGGTGATTTCGCCCTTGTAATAATTGAGATGGCTGGAATCTGGGTACATAGGATGCGGTGGAGCGATCATTCCTTGACGCAAAGGCGCGAGTAGATCCTCTTTTTCAAAGATTAACTTTGAGCGTTCATCATCGGCCAATTCATATTCATTGGTCATCGTGAGTGCGCGGGTTGGACAGGCCTCGATACAGAGTCCACAGAAGACGCAACGCAGATAATTAATTTGATAGACCTGGCCGAAGCGCTCCCCAGGAGAGAAACGTTCCTCTTCGGTGTTATCAGCACCTTCGACATAAATCGCATCTGCAGGACAGGCCCAAGCGCAGAGTTCACAACCGATGCACTTTTCCAGCCCATCTTCATAGCGATTGAGTTGATGGCGACCGTGGAAGCGCTCTGCGGTTGGTTCTTTAACCTCTGGATAATGGACGGTGTTCACCTTTTTGAACATGGTCGCAAAGGTGACCCAGAATCCAAGGAGTTGTTGCGAGAAACTCTTCGCTTCATCAGCCATTGTGGTTCTCCAGTTCTGTAACCACTTCAGTTTGTTCGATCGTCAAGTGATTGACTATTGATTGTCCAGGCAGAGCTGGAACTGGGAAAGAGGGAGGAGGTAGATCCGGGAGAACCGAAGCAGCCTTCGCTTTCGCCAAACTTCGGTCATACAAAGTGGTTACAAGCACCACGAGCAGGACAACCCCAATGCTAAATCCCAAGACGATGATGCGACTTACAGCGCGTTGTGACATTACGCGCAAGGTGGCGAGGATCAAGATCCAGACCAAACTGGTAGGAATCAATACCTTCCATCCAAACTTCATGAACTGGTCATAACGCAGGCGAGGTAGCGTTCCGCGCAGCCAGACGAAGAGGAAGAAGAAGGAGACAACTTTTCCGATAAACCAGAAGAGCGTGAACCAGCCACCTAACCAACTTTCGGTAAATGTAAGGCCAGGAAGCGCGTGATAGCCGCCCATAAAGAGCGTGGTTGCCAAGGCCGAAACAGCGACGATGTTCACATATTCTGCCAAGAAAAAGAGTGCAAATTTAAGCGATGAGTACTCCGTGTGGAATCCACCAACGAGTTCGCCTTCTGCTTCGGCCAAATCGAAAGGTGCGCGGTTTGTCTCACCCACCATGGAGATCACATAGATAACAAAGGAGGGGAACAAGATGACCGAGAACCACCATTTGTGTTGCGCGGCAACGATCTCTGATGTGGACATGCTTCCCGAATAAATAAAGACAGCGACAAGTGAAAGTCCCATCGCCACTTCATAAGAAATCACTTGAGCGCTGGAACGCAATCCACCAAGAAGTGGGTAGGTAGATCCCGAAGACCATCCGGCCAGAACGATTCCATAAACCCCGATGGAGGCGATAGCCAAGATATACAAGACGCTGACTGGAAGATCGGTCAATTGCATCGCGGTCTTGTGACCGAAGAGTGTGACTGTGCCAGTAAATGGGATAACAGCAAATGCCATAAAGCAGGTGGTTGCTGAAATTATTGGAGCGATAATAAATACGACTTTGTCAGCCGCTGCTGGAATCAAATCTTCCTTAAGAGCCAACTTCACACCATCGGCAAGAGCTTGGAGTAATCCAAACTTTCCAACGCGGTTAGGTCCCAGGCGCATCTGCATGCGAGCGACAATTCTGCGCTCTCCCCAGACGGCCATCAAGGTGCAGACGACACAGAAGACAAATATTAGGAGTCCCTTAACTAATATTAACCAGCCGGGATCTTGTCCGAGCAAAGCTGCTGTACTCATCGCTTCGCCACCTTTACTGATCCAGAGGTGAATCCCAGTGCGGGAATTACTTGGGATCCTTCAGAGTTGCGAGGTACCCAGATTAAATTATCTGCGATTGCGCGAATCGAGACCGGAAGTTCAATCGACCCACGCTCACTTGAGATCACCACAAGATCGGCTTCTGTGACGCCTAGCGATGCTGCTGTGGCGCTTGAAATGTGTGCACGTGCCTGCTTCGCCGTACCGGCCAGGTTCGCTTCGCCTTGCTGCAATGAACCTAGATCAAGCAAGAAGCGCCACGAAACAAGAGTGAAACCAGCGGAAGAAGCTGCAGCGATCGCTCTCTTGGAGAACGTCGACTGCGCGCCATCCCACGTACCCAGCGATTCGATTTCACGCGTGGTTGCGGTAACGGTCGGAAGGTTAATTGGCGTACCCATCTCGTCTGCCAAGATCGACAGGATGCGCACATCGCTGCGTAGGTCGACATCGTCGATTCCCTTTTCAAAGGCGCGAGCGATTCCACGCCAATCCAGGTATGAGCCACTCTTCTCGACCACTGCGGCAACTGGAAGAACTACATCAGCTATAGCGGTAACGGCGGTGTTAGATATTTCGAGCGATACGACAAAGGTATTGAGAAGTTGATTTAAAGCGTCGGCCGAAATATCCATTGGATCGACGCCTCCGATAAGAACCGCGTCGAGCGATTCATCGTTGAGGGCTGCCAAGATCTCTGATGTAGAACGACCTGGATTTTCTGGAAGTGTTTTCACTCCCCATGCGCTCTGCAGATCTACACGAGCTGCGGCATCTGAGACCGGGCGATGGCCGGGAAGCAAGTTTCCGATAGCTCCTGCGGCTAGTGCTCCGCGTTCGCCAGCGCGACGTGGGATCCACGCCAACTTGGCACCGGTCGATTGTGAAAGTTCATACGCTGCAGTGAGAGCTCCAGCGGTTTCAGCGGCACGCTCACCAATCAAGATCACGCTCTGTGCAGTGAGGCCAGAAATTTCAGCAAGACCTTTCACCAACTGCGCCGCGAGTTTCTTAGAGCCACGGCTAGCAAGTGGGGCGTCGGAAGAGACGACGAGTCCGCGCTTGGTAACTTGACGATAAATACGTAAGAAAACGATGGGTGATTCTTCTTCTGGCTCGAAGCTCGCGAGGACCACATGGTCGGCCTTGTCGATGTCGATGTACGTTGTCTTGAGATTCGTAACAACCGCCGCTAGGAAATCGCGCTCTTCATCACCGTGTGGGCGGGCGCGGAAGTCAATGTCGTTTGTTCCCAAAGCGACGCGGGCAAATTTGGAATAACCATACGCATCTTCGAGCGTTAAACGGCCACCGGCAAGGACACCGACGCGCTTTCCTTGGAGACCTGCCGCAGCTGCAGCAATTGCCTCAGGCCACGATGCTTCGTGAAGTTCGCCATCAGCGCCACGAACAAGTGGAGTCTTTACGCGTTCGCGTGATGTGAGATATTTAAATGCCCAACGACCTTTATCGCAGTTCCACTCTTGGTTGACCGCTGGATCATCGCCACCAAGGCGACGAAGTGTCTTACCGCGACGCATATCGGTGCGTAGATCACAGCCTGATGCGCAATGTTCGCAAGCGGAATTTACAGAGACGAGATCAAAGGGACGGGCGCGGAAACGATAGGAAGATCCAGTGAGTGCGCCGACGGGGCAGATCTGCACTGTGTTGCCGGAGTAATAGGATTCAAAAGGTTGATTCTCATAGATACCGACTTGTTGTAGCGCGCCGCGTTCATTGAGGGTAATAAATGGATCGCCGGCAATCAGCTCCGAGAAGCGAGTGCAGCGCGCACAGAGCACGCAACGTTCGCGATCGAGAAGCACCTGTGATGAAATATTGATTGGCTTTTCAAAGGTGCGCTTTTCGCCTTCGAAGCGTGACTCGGGGCGACCGGCAGACATGGCCTGATTCTGCAGTGGGCACTCGCCGCCTTTATCGCAGATCGGGCAATCGAGAGGGTGGTTAATTAAGAGAAACTCCATGATTCCCTCTTGCGCCTTGGCGGCAACAGGAGAGGTCAGTTGAGTATTTACGACCATGCCATTTTCGACGGGCATGGTGCAAGAAGCTTGTGGCTTAGGAAAGGCGCGCCCGTTGATAGAAACGTCTACCAAGCATTGGCGGCAAGCACCTTCGGGAGCAAGTAAAGGGTGATCGCAGAAGCGTGGAATTGCGATTCCCAACTGCTCGGCAGCGCGAATAATGAGAGTTCCTTTTGGAACGGTTACTTCTGCGCCATCGATTAATGCGGTGACGGTCTCGACCGCTACAACTGCTTGCTCGGGCGTCATTTATGCACCTGCCGTTTCAAAGAGCGTCGAAGCGACCGGATCAAATGGGCAACCGCCATTGGTCTGGTGCAAGATGTATTCAGCGCGGAAATATTTGAGTGAAGAGATGATCGGTGATACGGCACCATCGGCCAGCGCGCAGAAGGAGCGACCTGCGATGTTGTCGCAGAGATCGAGAAGTTTCTCTAGATCTGCTTCCGTTCCCTTGCCTGCCTCTAGATCCTTCATTAATTGCACGAGCCACCAGGTGCCTTCACGGCAAGGTGTGCACTTTCCGCAGGACTCATGCTTGTAGAACTCGACCCAGCGCAGCGCAGCGCGAACAACA
>CAIPQX010000124.1 GCA_903867285.1 uncultured Actinomycetes bacterium
ATCGCAGGTCAGGCGCCTAATCGCGACATTACATACATTCCGGCGATGCCCAACGAAGTGGGTTTGCTCGTCGATGAAGGAGTTCTTCCCGAAGGACCCGCCTCTACGGTGCTCCGTCGCGAAAAGATCGGTGGCCCCCTGGTCGCCCAACGTGTGGGAGCTATCTCCTTGGAGCAGTTGCAGGAAGTCCTGCCCACGATAGTGGCGCGGAAGCCTTAGGGTTCTGTTATGTCTACAGATACCTTTTTCGGACCAGATTTCGCCGCGCTGCAAGCAGAAGATCCAGATATTGCTGGAGTCTTGCTCAGTGAATTAGAGCGCCAACGCCAGCACCTTCAATTGATCGCCAGCGAAAACTTCACCTCGCCTGCAGTCTTGGCCGCCCTTGGTTCAACCCTCTCTAATAAGTATGCCGAGGGGTATCCCGGTAAGCGCTACTACGGCGGTTGCGAAGAGGTAGACAAGGTCGAGACGATCGGGATCGAGAGAGCGAAAGCGCTCTTCGGTGCTGAACACGCAAATTTGCAACCACACTCTGGCGCGAGCGCGAACGTCGCGGTCTATCAAGCTTTCACAAAACCTGGAGATACCGTCCTTGCTATGTCTCTGCCTCATGGAGGACATCTCACGCACGGCTCAAAGGTAAATTTCTCGGGCAAGTGGTTCAACATTGTTTCCTACGGGGTTCGAGCAGATAACGAACTTATCGATTATGACGAGCTCCGCGATCTCGCACTCAAGAACGCTCCTCGCATGATTGTTACTGGAGCGACGGCATATCCCAGCCTGATCGACTTCGAAAAGGTACGGTCGATCTGCGATGAGGTCGGCGCGATTATGTGGGTAGATGCCGCTCACTTCATCGGCCTGGTAGCGGGCAAGGCGATCCCTTCACCAGTTCCATATGCAGATGTGGTCTCCTTTACGACTCACAAAGTATTGCGTGGTCCGCGCGGAGGAATGATCGTCTCAAAGGCAGAGCACGCCGCCGCGATTGATAAAGCGGTATTCCCTGGAATGCAAGGCGGACCAATCATGAGCGCGGTTGCGGGCAAGGCAGTTGCATTGCGCGAGTGCGCCACGAAGGAATATCAGGACTATGCCAAGAACGTAATTTCAAATTGCCAGGTCCTCGCTAAGGGGCTGGAAGACCATGGAATGCGCGCCGTTTCCGGCGGAACCCAAACTCACTTGGCGCTCATAGATGTGCGAGCTACTGGTGTTACGGGCAAGGTTGCAGATGAGCGTTGTGGTCTCTCCGGAATAACACTCAATAAGAATGCAATTCCTTATGATCCAGAGTCACCTGCTGTTACCAGCGGAATTCGTGTGGGTTCTGCCGCAACAACTACGCAGGGTATGGGTGCACCAGAGATGATACAGATCGCCGGATTAATAGCGCGCGCAATCAAAGATGGCGCGGATCCTGTTAAGGCGGCTGATATCAAGAACGATGTCAAAGCTCTCACCGCACAGTTCCCTGTATATCCCCGCTAAATTAATTACCGATCATGCGTGAATATCTCTTATCAGCGGCGCTAGCAGCCACTTTTTGTTTCATGCTCACTCCGCTTGTTCGCAAGTTAGCGATGGCCTCCGGGGCATATATGGATCTGCGCTCGCGTGACATGCATACAGATACCACTCCGCGATGGGGTGGGCTTGCCATGTGGGGATCCATGTCGCTTACATTTGTGATCGTCGACCATCTACGTTTAGTGGGAACCGCCTTCGGTCGCGAACTCACGGGAATATTTCTCGCGGGCACATTCATCATGTTGCTTGGCGCGCTCGATGATCGCTTCGACTTAGATTCACTCACTAAATTCGCTGGACAAGCGCTCGCGGCGGGAATCTTGCTCTTACATGGCGTGCAGATTTTATGGTTGCCAATTAATGGAATTTTAACGCTCCCTTCAAATATCGGAGCTGTGCTAACAGTTGTCTTCGTGATGCTGGTTATTAATGCGGTTAATTTTGTGGATGGCCTCGACGGCTTGGCGTCAGGGATCGTCGCAGTGTGTGCGATTGCCTTCTTTGCATTCTCATACATCCTCGCTGTTAATAATGGCTTTAGTCGCGCTGGAGCCCCTTCGCTCGTGATGGCTGTGGTCGTGGGGCTATGCGTTGGCTTCCTGCCGCATAATTACCATCCCGCCAAGATCTTCATGGGGGATTCGGGCGCAATGTTCCTGGGACTTCTGCTCTCTGCTTCGGCAATTACTTTGACAGGGCAGATCGATGTGAACGCTCTTGCAAATCAAAATTCCAGATCAACCTTGGTTCCTCTCATCCTGCCATTTACCGTTCTGGCGATTCCATTGCTCGATCTGGGAATGGCAATCGTTCGTCGCTTGCGGGCTGGTCGTTCCCCATTTTCTGCCGATCGAGAGCATCTGCATCATCGCCTCTTGCGCATGGGAAATTCGCAACGCGAAGTCGCCCTCATTATGTATCTGTGGACCGCGATGTTCGCCTTTCCGACGGTCGCCGCAGCCTTTGCCCCGCTCTGGCAGGCGCTCTTGATGGGACTGGTCATAGGGCTAATCTCGCTCTATTTGATGCGTAGATCGCATGGAAATAGGAAACTAGCCGCTCGTGAAGTACTCTCGGAGAACGCTGTGACCCGAAAGATGATGTGAAAGGCAGGACGCAACGTGTCAGAAAACAATGAAAGAGCGCTCTGGTCGATACTTGCTTACCTTCTCTCTGGCCTCCTCATTTGGGGTGGAATTGGATTTGGAATAGATCACTGGATCGGGAAGAACCATTATGGATTTATCACCGGAATTGTTCTGGGAATAGGTTCATCGATGTATCTGGCTTGGCTTCGCTTCGGAGGCAAGTAATAGATGAGTAACACCATAGAAGCAAAACTGGGCAGAGGAGCTTTGATTCCGGCGAGCCTGGTTGGGCTGGTTGGTCTCATTATCGCAACAGCAGTAAAAGGTAGCTCAGGATTTTATGGCGGCCTTTTGGCGCAGGCCCTCGTCGTCATCTTCTTCGCAGTTCACCTTCTCGTCTCAAAGTATTCAGCGCAGATGGATCCCATCATGGTCATGGCCATGGCGATGCTCTCCTACTTTGTAAAGATCGTTATTTTGGGGGCGCTCTTCTTCTTGGTGCTCAACAACATCAGCGCCGAGCGGCTGGACCGCACCTCTTTTGGAATTATCGCTATTTCGGTGACCATCGCCTGGCTCTCTGGCGAGGTCAGGGCATTTTTCAAGCTCCGCGCCCAGATGCCGCTACCCGCAAAGACAATAACCGAGGATTAGGGCGGACCCCCTCAAAATGGCCACCACGGACGACGGCGCTTTCTGGACGATCATCGCCTATCTCATCTCCGGGCTGGGCTTCTGGGGAGGCATGGGATACCTGGCCGATCGCTACTTTAAGACCAATTTCCTGACCGTCGTGGGCATGGGCTTTGGGATGGTGACCGGGCTCTACCTCATCTGGATCAAGTTCATAAAAGAGACGCCGCCCACAAAGTAGCGCCGTGGCTAGGTTTGCAAGGGGTGCGCCTTTCCCCTTAGGGTAAGGCGTCCCGAGGCACTCGGATGGTTTTTTTGTTAGAGGAGAAGACAACTTGTCGCATCTGCTACATATGGCACAACCCGCTTTCGTGCCCCCAAGCAGCGCAGACTTCTTTTTTAACCCAGCATTTGGATCATCATTATTAGCCACCAAGCCGGTCATGTTGGTGATGTTCTCAGTAATCCTGATTGCAGCCTTCTTTACAGTTTCTGCTCGTAAAGCCGCTGTAGTTCCTTCCCGCCTCCAATTTGCCGGCGAGATGGTTTACGGATTTGTGCGCAATAGCATTGGAAAAGATGTTATCGGCCCGGAATATCAGCGCTTCGTGCCATTTCTCTTCGCGATCTTTACCTTTGTGCTGACCAACAATCTCTTTGGCGTCGTGCCATTTATGCAGTTCCCAACCATGTCTCACATTGGTTTCCCAGTTTCGATCACCATCTTCGTTTATTTGGTTTATCACTATGTTGCAATTAAGAAGAAGGGCCTCGGCCCTTATCTCAAAGAGATGTGTTTCATGCCGGGTGTGCCAAAAGCTGTTTATGTAATTTTGGCTCCCGTTGAATTCTTAACTTACTTTGCAGTGCGTCCATTGACGCTCGCTATGCGGTTATTCGGAAATATGTTCGCCGGCCACCTTCTCTTGCTTCTCTTCACCCTCGGTGGCGAGTACATGCTCAAGAGCGCCCTCTTTGTAAAATTTTTCGCCATCCTCTCCTTTGGAATGGCAATCGGATTGAGCTTCTTCGAAATGGGTATCCAGTGCCTTCAGGCCTACATCTTTACCCTGCTCGCAGCTCTCTATATCGCCGGCGCATTGGCCGACGAGCACTAAAAATAGGTTTGGTTGGCAATCATTCCAACCATTGATTGAAGGGAAGTAATATGAAAGGCACACTTAGCATCGTGGGCTTTGGTCTTTCGACCATTGGACCCGGTACTGCAACCGGTTTGATCTTCGCTGCGTACATCAACGGC
>CAIPQX010000125.1 GCA_903867285.1 uncultured Actinomycetes bacterium
ATAAACAGGGCCCTCATAAAGGAGCACCACAGTGGGAGCAAGAAGTAATAAGACCTTAAAGCCAAAGAAGGTCGCACCGAAGATGTCGGCTGCGGCTTTAAAGAAATTTAAGAAGAAGCCATGTTCTTTCTGTCAGCAGAAAGTTTCTTATATTGATTATAAGGACATCGCTACCCTTCGTAAGTTCATCTCTGATCGCGGCAAGATCCGCGCTCGCCGAGTAACGGGTGCTTGCACCCAACATCAACGTGCAATTGCCGCCGCGGTAAAGAACTCCCGCGAAATGGCGCTCTTGCCTTACACCTCAACAGCTAGATAAGGAGAGGATAAATATGAAACTCATCCTTACACGCGAAGTTGCAGGACTCGGCCAAGCTGGCGATGTTGTAACCGTTAAAGATGGTTATGCCCGTAACTCCCTGCTACCAAACGGCAATGCAATTGCCTGGTCGGTCGGCGGAGAGAAGCAGATCGAAGGAATTCGCCGTGCGCGTAGCGCTCGCGAGATCCGCGACCTCGACCATGCTCGTGAAATCAAAGCAACGCTAGAAGCCAATCCAATCGTGGTTAAAGCCAAGGTTGGCGCTACGGGCTCCCTGTTCGGTTCAGTAACCGATAAGGATCTCATCGCCGCGATTAAGTCATCGGTGGGTATCGATATTGATCGCCATCGCTTAAAGGCACCTGTCATGAAGAAGCTAGGCAACTATGCTGCCAAGGTAACCCTGCACGCGCAGGTCGCTGCCAATATCGCAGTTGAGGTTGTCGCTGCTTAATTAACGGCAATTGAGAGACCCTGCCCGGCCTACCGGGCGGGGTTTTCTCATATTGTGAGATTTCCAGATTTATCTTTATCCCCAACCTCGCTATCCAAATTGAGCGCATTTTGGAGGTAATTCGCCGCTCTATCCCCAGTATTGGTTGAGTTACCCACAACCCCTCCACAGCAAAACTCAGGTTATCCCCAGTAAATCGCATCTTTCCCACACTGAGCGCACATGCCCTCACGCCGGATGTATGGAATGTCGGTGGCTCATAAGAGGATTGCCGCATGAGCATCGCTGAACTTCCTAGCCGCGGAAATAACAGCCTGCAGGCTCGCCCCGTTGAATTCGAGCGGACCCCTCCACAAGATTTACTCGCCGAGCAATCCGTTCTCGGAGGAATGCTTCTCTCCAAAGATGCGATCGCCGATGTTGTCGAGATTATTAAAGAGCGTGACTTTTACCGCCCGGCACACGAACTTATCTACGATGCAATTCTCGATCTCTATGGCCGCGGTGACCCTGCCGACCCAGTAACCGTATCTGCCGAACTCACCAAGCGCGGTGACATCACGCGTGCCGGCGGCGCACCATATCTCCACACACTTATCTCTTCAGTACCAACTGCAGCCAATGCGGGTTATTACGCGCGTATTGTGCGCGACCGTGCGATTTTGCGCAGGCTTGTTGAAGCGGGAACCAAGATTGTTCAGTTGGGATATTCGGAAGCGGGCGATGTCGATGATGCAGTAGATGCAGCGCAGGCCGAGGTCTATCAAGTAACCGAATCTCGTATGAGTGAAGATTACATTCAACTCTCCGAACTTCTCCCCGCAGCTCTCGATGAGATCGAAGCTATCTCCTCCGGTGTGGCAGATGAAGGAGTAAAGAGCGGTTTTCGCGATCTCGATGCTTTAACAAATGGATTCCATCCCGGCAACATGATTGTTTTGGCCGCGCGTCCTGCAGTCGGTAAATCCACACTGGGGTTAGATATTGCCCGACATGCATCGATTCATAATGGCGATACTTCAGTGATCTTCTCTCTTGAAATGAGCCGCTCCGAGATCACGATGCGTATGCTCTCTGCGGAAGCAAAAGTTGGACTGAACAATATTCGCTCAGGTTCGCTCTCTGATGACGAATGGGGACGCCTAGCAAAACGTATGGGTGAGATCTCCCAAGCCCCGCTATTTATTGATGATTCACCCAACCTCTCCCTTATGGAGATTCGCTCTAAGGCCCGTCGCCTCAAGCAACGCCACAATTTAAAGCTGATCGTCATCGACTACTTGCAGCTGATGACCTCTGGCAAGCGGGTAGAGAGCCGGCAACAAGAGGTCTCCGAGTTCTCCCGTAATCTGAAGTTGCTCGCCAAAGAGCTCAATGTTCCCATCATCGCCATCTCTCAACTCAACCGCTCACCCGAACAACGCGCTGATAAGAAGCCGATGCTCTCTGACCTGCGTGAATCAGGATCGATCGAGCAGGATGCAGATATGGTGATTTTGCTCCACCGTGATGATCTTTATGACAATCAGAACCGCTCTGGAGAGGCAGATCTAATCGTAGCTAAGCACCGAAATGGTCCAACGCGAACCATCACCGTTGCAGCCCAACTTCACTTCGCCCGTTTTGCTGATATCGCACCCGCATTTAGCGGCGGCGAAAGCTTTGTGAAGGATTAATTACTTTTATCCGAATATCGTGCCACGGTAAAGCCGAAGTGAATCGGTAGGTTAATTGCGAAGATAACGAGCGTTGCTGTCATGAGCGCTAGTACCCCACCACGAGATCCATCTTTAATAAAGATGTACTCCAGCGCTGCGGCGAAGAGACCATAGGCCAACAAAGTCCATTTGGCGACAGTGGTGAATACCTTCCAGTCAAACTCTTTTATCTGCAGTAGCAAGAAGAGATTAACCAGCACGATCACACCAGCGACGACCACTCCAACGGTTGTAGGCACCAATGTGACATGTTTCGGCAGATGTGTAGCGAGGAAGACTCCTCCGGCAACAACAACTGCCAAAGCAAGCACAGAGAGCTCTGAAATTGGAGGCAGTTTCTTCTTCATAGCGTTGCGATCCTTGTCATAATAATGAGGGTGGCGACCTGCATCACCCCTGTAATTCCAGCCGTGTAAAGAAAACGTTTCATGAGCTTTCCTATAACCTCTCCATTGGGATGTTCTTTCTTTAACTCAAAGAGGACGCCAATATTTGCAGGTTCAAGAAACCCCAACGCAACAACGGCCAGAACTCCAACAACAATCATTGAAGCGACGACCCAAGGGTGGTGCTTATCCGAGGAGAGGATGAAACCTTCATGCCTGGCTAATTGAAACCCTCCTGCCAAAGTTGCAATGACAAGCGTTGGCATTAAGAGCACCATCTTTGGCATAAATTTCTTGGAAAATTCCATTCGCGCCGGAATGCTCATCTTTCCAATAATTGGTCCGATTACAAATCCTAAGAAGAGGTCGATAGCGGTCCAACAAGCACCTCCCACTACGTGAAAGAAGTCCAACGCCCAAAGACGGTTAGTGGCGACTGCAACTATGAGCCCGATATAGACAATCGCAACAAGTGGAATAGCACTGGTTGGAATGATTTTGAAATCACCTGGTTTTTGCGTGATTACATCATGTGCCATATGTAAATCCCTCTCGATAATAAGAGCACGGATTTAAAGGGTAAAGAGGCGCTTATGGCTTCGCAATAGGTTGTTGATTTAATTTACTGCGGTGAGCAGGCCACTTTTCACATCATAGATAGCTCCCATTACGCGAACTTCATCGTGGAGCAGCGGGTAGCTTTCGATCTTCACTATATCTTTTAGCAGTGCACCGCGTTGGTCCGAGGTAGTCTGAAAATCCAAACTTCGGGTATCAACGCCACTCTTAGTGGATATTGCAGCATGGATACCAGCTTCATCAGTGCTCGCCATGCGGCAATCGGTATGAGGCATGACTAATACCCGATTAACTCCGAGCAAGTGTGTCGCAAGAACGAGGGTACGTAATACGTCATCTGTTACGCGCGCGCCAGCGTTACGGAGGATCTTGGCATCACCAGCGTGCATTCCCACGATACGCAATGGATCTATTCGAGAGTCCATACAGGTGACAATAGCCAAGCCCTTGACTGCAGTACCGGTGAGATCCTCTGAGGTAAAGGTCGAAACAAAACGTTGATTTGCGCCGATAATGTCTTCAAATCTATCCATTTCTCACCCTTCGACAATTCCACCTTCGGGAATCTTTTCATTTGCAATAAAGATTCCAACAAGCAC
>CAIPQX010000126.1 GCA_903867285.1 uncultured Actinomycetes bacterium
GGTCCGGTGCTCCAGCGCTATCACGCCGTCTATATCGGGGTGCAGTGGCTAGGAGCGCTCTATCTGGTCTATCTAGGAATCGACGCGATCCGCCACAGCAAAGAGCATGCCCAATCCATGACCGATTTGAGTGGGGGCAAGCCCTCCCTAGTAAAGACGATTCGGCAAGGTTACTTAGTTGGGGTCCTGAATCCGAAGAGCATGGTCTTCTTCGCTGCAATCCTCCCCCAGTTCACAGACCACGCGAAAGGCCATCTGACATCTCAACTCTTATTACTAGGAGCGATCTTCTGCGTTATCTGCTTCTTCTCTGATGGTACTTGGGGCATTGTGGCTGGAACTATTCGCAATTGGCTCTCCTCGGATGCCCGCAGATTAGAGCGGCTGCGCGCTGGTGGCGGATTTGTGATGGTCGGTCTAGGAGTTATTACCTTCGTAAATTCGCTCCTCAACTCATAATTTGGAGTCGTGGCGGTCTAAGCGGATGTCACCGCTTTAGTACAGACTTTGCCTATAAATAATCCGAAGGGTTTATCTCTTCGCTCCTAGAGAAGTGAGTCATCATGGGCGAACCACGCGCCGCAATTAGTCCTAGCCATTTAACCTACGCCTGGGGCGATTGTCATCGCTGCCTCTGGTTGCAGTACAACCACTCCGTCGCTGCTCCTATGACGATGCCATTGATCGGCGATCTCGCCGATATGCAGGAGCGTTTCTTCATCGGAAAATCGACTGCAGAGATTCATCCAGATCTTCCCGAGGGCAAGGTCCACTCTCACGGTGGGTGGGTAGTCTCTCAAAATATCTTTGTCGATGGCGTTGACTCCGGCCTCTTTATTCGCGGTAAATACGACTTGTTGCTCGAATTTCCCGATGGCACGTTTGGTATTGTGGACTGCAAATTGCAGAAGAATAATTATGACAAGAGCATCTTTTATGCTCCTCAGTTAGAGGCGTACGCATTTAGCCTGGAAAATCCCAAGAAAGATGCTCCTAAACAGATCTCACTGGTTGGTTTATACACCTGGTCTCTCGACCAGGCTTGGGGGAATGTAAATGCTGGCTTCGGCTATCGCGTTAAGAGTGCGTGGTTCCCTGCAGAGCGCAATCCCATTGCCCTGCAAGAACGTTTATCTGACTTAGTTCGTATGATCCGTGGAGAATGCCCACCAGCTAAAGATGGCTGCGGGATCTGCGACTTTGTTACGGTGCGACGTGAAATACTAGGAAACGGTTAGTTCTCTTCGTTCTTCTTTAACTCTTCTGCAATTGCGTTCTTGGCATCTGAAGCGTACATATCAACGTAGACCTGCCCCGATATCTTTTGAATACCCTGCATGATCTCATCGGTCACTTGACGTAGTGTGGCGAGATCGCTGGAATCCCCGGTGAAGTACATCGGCTCTCCAAAGACCATCTCAACGCGACGAACTTTGGGTACCACTTGGCCAGTGGGTTGAATCTCTGCCGTATTAAACATTGCAACGGGAACTACCGGTGCGCCTGAGTCAATTGCCATGCGGGCTATTCCGATACGGCCTTTATAAAGCCGACCATCGGGCGAGCGCGTGCCCTCGGGATAGATTCCAATGCATTGGCCCTCTTCCAGAAGTTTGAGGCCCGTACGAATAGCCGCCTCGCTCCTGCGTCCACCTGCACGATCGACGGGAACTTGTCCAAGAGCTTGGAAGGTAATCTTCTTGATAAATCCTTTGATTCCAGGAGAGGTGAAGTACTCACTCTTCGCCATGAAGGTCACCTTGCGCGGAACAACTAAAGGCATGAAGACAGAATCGCTGAAGGAGAGGTGATTGGAGGCAACAATTACTGGTCCCAAATTTGGCACGTGGCGCAGGCCAGTGACCTTAGGACGAAAGAGGAGCATCAAGATTGGGGTGAGGAATGACTTCAAAAATGTATATGCCACCGCGCTCGCCCTCCTCTCACTCTTGTCTCGCCTCGCCCACCGAAGGTTGAGGGGTCTAATTTAGGGGTTAAAGGCCACTCTGTGACACCATCTGAGCGTGGGAGATATAGCAAACTCAGAAAATTTCTACCTTTCGGGGGGTAAAACTGGAGTTCTCCTCCTCCATGGCTTCACAGGATCGCCAGCATCCGTTTTACCTTGGGCGCGCGGTATTCATGAAGCTGGTTTCACGGTATCTGTTCCGCGAATCGCCGGACATGGAACGCGGTGGCAAGACTTAAACAAGAGCACCTGGGAAGACTGGTACGACTCGGTCGAGTCTGCTTTTCGAACGCTCAAGGCAAATTGTGATCGCGTCTTTGTCGGTGGCTTCTCAGTCGGTGGCGCGCTCGCTCTCAAACTCGCGCAGAACCATGGCAGCGAGATTGAGGGTTTGCTTCTTCTCAATCCATCCATCTTTGATGAGAGAAAATTCTTTAATGTAGTCCCAGCTCTGAAATATCTGCTCCCCTCTATTAAAGGCGGAGCAAGTGATGTTGCCAAGCCCGGCGCACCGAAGCATGGATATGACCGAATTCCCCTTAAAGCTCTCGATTCAGTACGTCATCTCTGGCGCCACGTTGAACACGATCTGTACCTCATAGACCTTCCCATCCTCATTGGGTACTCGATAAATGACCATGTTGTAAATCCCAATTGCAGCCACACCATCATCGATAACGTTTCTTCGCCGAGCATCCGCGAAATTATCTTCGAACAATCGTTTCACAATGTCTCGCTCGACTATGAACTAGAGGATCTCGTCTCGGAGAGCATCGAATACATTCAAGACGTTCTGACTGGGGAATTTGAGCGGACAAATGAGAGCGATGAAAATGAGCTCATCGATGCTGAATTCGAGTCGATCGTCTCGCAACTTTCTCTCGACGCATCTCACCCTACGACCTACCTTGATGAACTCGACGCCCGTGGAGAAGAACACTTCGTGCATCCAACCCCAGAGTTGCCTAAGGTGGATCAATCGGCTCGAATAGCGCTCATGTGTCTGATCGGTGGACCTGCTTACCTGCTCTTGGAATACACCACTGGCTTTACCTTCTTCGGTACCGGGCCTTGGCCGGGAATTCTACTCTTTATCGGCGGGGTAGTTTCCGCGATGGTTCGTCTTGCTCGAAATGAGGACGACTACGACGATGGAGCGGAGGTTTAGCTTTTAAGGCGGAGGCTCATTGTGTTGTTATGCCCCAAATTGCTACTGCTTGCTTATCCCACTGATCCCAGGTCATTTGAATCGTCTTTCCCCAAGTAACCACGACAGGGCCCGCGGTGGTGTACCCATCAACTACCAACCAATGAAAAGAATTGGTGGAGAAGTGATACCCAGCAAAATACTGACCGGCCGTAAACCGAATCTGCGCAATCACCGCACCAATTTTTACATCGTCTAAAGCTAATTTGAGATTGTTCTCATCTGTGTAGTAGCCCTGCGCAGATTTAAGAAATGTTCCCGCAATTCCAGAGACCTTCCAGTATTCAAGAACTTGTTGATTTGAAAGTCCTAGATTTGGCGTGCCACCAGCTTTGACGAAATCAATTCCAATTTGCGCGGCGCTAGGGCGAATGCCACTTGTAATCTCCAGCCAATTTGCTACGGCGGCAAAGGTGCAATTTCCAGTTCCGGTAATCGGATCATTGCCGTATGAAGGGTACGTTGCAGTTGCTAGTGAGGCGTTGCACCAAGAGTGATAGGAGGCGCACACCGATGCAACCTTCACAACCGGAGTCTTTGCAGGGGCTTCGCTGCGGATATTGATACCGAGCTTTGGGATTGCGTTAGCTTCTGGCGCGTTAAAAACTAGATTTCCGGTGGCGCAGGCAATTACCAAGAGAACACTTGCTAATTTCTTAATAAACATCGCCTTCGCCTCATCTCTCGATGAAGCAATTCTTTAACTTTTACATCTTTTTACGCTCACAAAATGCGAGGACCAGCCCTCAGCAACTAATTTACTTATCAGTAAGGGTGTTAGCACTCACTATTGCTCGGTCAATGTCCGGACATTAAAAAATTAATTAACGTCGAGCTAAATCAGCAACGCCAACAAGGCCCGCATCATTTCCTAGTTCAGCAACCAATACTTTCGGAGCCGGATGTTTGCCATTGAACGGCATGTACTTTTCAATTGCAGCCCGCGTCGGCTTCATGAGAAGTTCTCCTGCATCTATTACTCCCCCGCCAATAACTACACATGCAGGATCAACGATCATGCAGATAGATGCAATGCCTGCACCTAGCCAATCACCCGTGGTGTTAAAAGCTGCCACTGCGATTTCATCACCTTCACGGGCAGCATCCGTAATGTGATTTCCTTTGATACCTGCAACAGTTCCATTGCCACGAGCTAAGAGCGATGTGGCACGCGATGGGTCTAAAGCGATCGCTTCTAAGAGATGACGGTGCAGGGCAGAACCAGATGCATACTGCTCAAAACATCCATAGGAACCGCAGCCGCAGAGATGCCCGCCTGGCACCAAACGCATATGGCCAAACTCCGCAGCAACCCCAAATGCACCTCGGTATAGAGCGCCGTTATTGACCAGGCCCCCGCCGATGCCAGTGCCAACAGTCACCATCATCAATTCACTCTCGCCACGACCAGCGCCATATACCGCTTCGCCCCATGCCGCGGCATTGGCATCGTTCTCAATGACAACCGGAAGATTAATTTCGCGCGAGATTTCGGCCTTGAGATTGACGCCGTTCCAATCCGCAATATTTGGAGTCGCCAGCATCGTCTGACGATCTGAGGAGACAAAACCCGCGGCTGAAATGCCGACGCTGGCTGCTTCGTGCTGGGCCAACAACTCTTGGATTACCCCGATGATCGTTTCGGTGAGTGCGCTGCCACCCGCCTTGGGCGTATCTTCGCGATGGGTGGTTAGAATATTTCCGGCCGAGTCAACGACGCCGCCCAGAACCTTGGTACCGCCGATATCGACGCCGATGCTGAAATTTTCCACCTGCGAAGATTACCTTGCGTTAGCCCATGAAAGTTCGCGACTTTGCCACTAGCGTTCTCGCATGATCGAGACCTACCTGCCGGCGCTAGCGCCACACCCGACGACGGGGAATATCACCAACATCATTACCGATCGCGTCGCTAAGGAGCCAGGTCGCGTCCTGCTCTCGCGCCCACTGGGTAATGGGTGGCAACCCGTCACAGCGGTAGAACTCGACCAGGAGATTCGCAGCGTTGCCAAAGGATTGGTTTCTCATGGAGTTGCTCGCGGAGATCGAGTCGCCATCATGGCCAAGACGCGTTACGAGTGGACCATCTTGGATTTTGCCATCATCTACTGCGGTGGCATAACGGTTCCTATCTATGAAACCTCCAGCGCCGAACAGGTAAAATGGATTTTGAGCGATTCAGCGAGCGTTCTGCTCGTTGTGGAATCTCCCAACTTGGCTGAGCTTGCAGAGCCGGTTCGTCCCGATACCTGCCGAGAAATTCTGACTATTACCGAAGATGCAATCCCAGCTTTGATCCTCGCTGGGCGAGATGTACCTGACTCGGTCATTGACGAGCGGATCAACTCCTTGGGGCCTGAGGATTTGATGACCTTGATTTATACCTCGGGCACTACTGGTAATCCCAAAGGCGTCACATTCACTCACGGCAATTTCATCTCAGAGTGCTCCAATGTCGTGCTCTATGCCCGCGTGGAATTTCTAAAGACGGGCGGATCCACCCTCCTCTTTCTGCCGATCGCACACGTTTTCGGACGCATGATTCAATTCGGTGCGATTCATGCTGGACTGCATCTCGCACACTGTGGGGATATAACTCGCCTCCCTCAGGATCTTGCATCTTTTAGACCAACTCTGGTGCTCGCGGTTCCGCGTATCTTCGAAAAGGTCTACAACAGCGCAGAGAACAAAGCGCACGAAGCTGGCAAGTCAAAGATCTTCAAGAAGGCGGTTGATATTGCCGTCGAATATTCCGAGGGGCTCGATTCTGGAACCTTCTCTTTCAAAAGTCGCGCGTTGCACCTGGTCTTCGACCGGTTGGTCTATTCCAAAATTCGCAGCGGCTTAGGTGGCAAGGTTGAAGCAGCCATCTCTGGCGGCGCTCCGCTCAGCCCCCGTTTAGGACATTTCTTCAGAGGCGCTGGGATCAATATTCTGGAAGGTTATGGATTAACAGAGACGACCGCTGCTTCATCTCTCAATGTGCGCTCGGCCCAGAAGATTGGAAGCGTTGGTCGCCCCATTCCAGGAACTCGGATCAAGATTGCACCTGATGGCGAAGTTCTCGTGAAGGGCGCCGTCGTCATGAAGGGCTACTGGCAGAACGATGCAGCTACGAAAGAGTGCATGACCGAAGACGGATATTTTAAAACTGGCGATCTAGGGACCATCGATGGCGATGGATACCTCAGCATCGTGGGTCGCAAGAAAGAGATCATCGTAACTTCGGGCGGCAAGAATGTAGCGCCAGAGGTTTTGGAAGATCGATTACGTGCCCACCCGCTCATCAGCCAGTGCA
>CAIPQX010000127.1 GCA_903867285.1 uncultured Actinomycetes bacterium
AAATGCTGCGACTAGCGCCCCACCGGCAACGAGCGACTCCTTATTGGCAAGCGCAACTTTATTGCCCGCAGCTAACGCGGCCAGCGTTGGACCCAGTCCAATAGAGCCGGTAATTCCATTGAGAACGATGTCGCAGGTAATTGCTGCAATTTCACTGGAAGCGTTCGCCCCATCGATGACGGTGATTCCGGCGGCGAGAGAGCGCGCCATATCGCCCTGCGAGCTGACACCGATTATTCCAACGCCAAATTTCTGTGCCTGCGCAATGAGAGTGGGAATATTGGATCCACCTGCAGAAAGGGCAATCACCTTAAATTTATCTGGGTTGGCTGCAATAACTTCGAGCGCTTGAACGCCAATAGATCCGGTGGACCCAAGAATGACGATCTCGCGCATGCGGTTATCTTCCCTTATTCTGCTGAGGAAATATTGAGTTCTGCGGCGGCGAGTTGGCCACAGGCGCCATCAATCTCACGACCTCTGGTATCGCGCACGGTTACCGGTACGCCATAACTTTCCAGGATTGAAACAAAGGTCGCTTCATCCTCGGCGCGTGAGGCGGTCCATTTCGATCCCGGAGTGGGATTGAGCGGAATCAGGTTGACGTGGGCATTGCGATTCCTGAGTAATCGCCCTAATAAGTCTGAACGCCAAGCTTGGTCGTTAATATCTCTGATCATCGCGTATTCGATTGAGTAGCGTCGTCCGGTCTTATCCGCATAGGCATCAGCTGCGGCTAGAACTTCCTTGACCTTCCAACGCGAATTAATGGGAACAAGCGTGTCGCGCAGTTCATCATCGGGTGTGTGTAGGGAGACAGCGAGCGTTACTGGGATATCTTCTTTCATCAACTTTTCAATTCCATTCACAACACCAACCGTCGAAACGGTGACAGAGCGCGCTCCAATGCCCAATCCATCGGGTTGCGGCGCGGTGATGTTTCGGACAGAACGAATGACTGCGTTGTAATTAGCGAGAGGTTCACCCATTCCCATAAAGACCACATTCGAGAGGCGAGTTGGTCCTCCCGGCAATTCTCCAGCTGCGCATACTCGTGCCGCGGCAACCACCTGAGCGGTGATTTCTCCAGCAGTGAGGTTGCGCGTCAATCCCGCTTGACCTGTGGCGCAGAAAGGACAGTTCATTCCGCATCCCGCTTGTGAGGAGATGCAGACGGTCGTTCGATCGCTGTAGCGCATTAGGACGCTCTCAACGAGAACCCCATCATGTAAGCGCCAGAGATCTTTACGCGTTGTTCCGCCATCGCATTCGATAGAGCGAACGAGAGTAATTAATTTTGGAGTGAACTTCTCTGCCAGCAAGGTGCGCATCTCTTTAGGAATATCGCTCCACGACTCTGTGTCATCGTTGTGATGAATGAAGAAGTGAGTTGCCACCTGATTGGCTCGGAAGGCCGGGATGCCCAGTTCGACAGCAAGCGCCTTTCGTCCTGCTGGATCCAGATCGGCAAAGTGCTGGGGCGGCTTTACCCGTTGCTTGGGTTCATCAAAAACTAATTTAAGGGAATCTTCGGTGCTCATGATCGCCGCCTTATAGCTTGAAGTGTTGAATGAGTTCGAAGACGAACCAGACTGATGGTGCAGTAAAGAGAAGTGAATCAACCCGGTCCAAGATGCCACCATGGCCCGGCAAAATTGTTCCCATATCCTTTATTCGCAGGTCGCGCTTGACAGCAGATTCGATGAGATCGCCACAGGTAGCGGTAACTACTCCTAATACGCCAACCAGCGCACCGAGCCAGAAGTAGTCGTCGAGCACAAAGTAAAAGACCGAGGCGGTTGCAAAGGTCGTGGCCAATAATGCACCTGCTAAACCTTCCCAGGTCTTTTTGGGGCTGATATGTGGCGCCATCGGATGTTTTCCAAAGAGGACTCCGGAGAAATACGCGAAGGTGTCATTAAAACTCACCAAGACTACGAGGGTAAAAATCTTTGCAATCGGGCTATTGAGATGTGCCAAGAGAAGCACGAAGCCCGCGAGAAAGGGAATGTAAAAAATGGCGAATACAGCCGCGGTTGAACGTTTCACGAAGTCTTTTGGTGACGCTAAGAGCAGATAAACCATTACGTTAGGAATGGCCACCGCCAATGAGATCGAAAGTCCCTCGATCTTGCCAAACCAAGCGGCTGCCAAAATCGCGGTGGCTGCAACGTAAAGTGGAAGACCCGGAAGATCTATCCCGCCGCCCTTATAAGCCCGCACCATTTCGCGAATCGCGAGCAACATAACGATCCATACAAAACCAGCAAAGATTAGTGGATTAAGTTTTAGCGCTCCAAAAACAATGGCGAGAATGGCCAAAGAGACCCCAATGGATGGAAGTAGCTTCCGTCCGGCCTTCTTATTAATCGCATCATTGATGGAGTGAATATCTTCCATATCGCGGTAAACCCGTCAGGTGTACTTACACCTCGAGGAGTTCGGTCTCCTTGTGTTTCAAGAGCTCATCGATCTTGGAGACATGATCTACAGTAATTTTTTCCAACTCTTTTTCTGAACGGGAGAGATCGTCTTTACCGATATCGCCATCTTTCTCTAACTTCTCCATCGTCTCTTTCGCTGCGCGGCGAATGTTGCGGATCGAGACGCGCGATTCCTCGGCCTTGGTGCGAGCCACCTTAATAAAATCTTTGCGGCGTTCTTCGGTGAGTTGTGGGAAGCTCACGCGAATAACCGCTCCATCGCTTGCTGGATTAACACCCAGGTCGGATTCACGAATCGCCTTTTCGATAGATGTAAATGCTGATTTGTCGAAGGGAGAGATGATCGCCATGCGAGCTTCAGGAACTTGGATAGTCGCTAACTGGCCGAGCGCGGTATAGGTGCCGTAGTAATCGACCATGATCTTTTGAAACATCGCTGGATGTGCGCGTCCGGTCCGAATAGCCCCGAAGTCCTCTTTCGCCACTTCGACCGCCTTGCTCATCTTGGCACCAGCATCGGCCAAGGTGGTTGCTAAATCAGACATCTCGCTCCTTTGAAGTAAGGCGACCTGGGAATCCGCTCGAAGGTAACGAGGGGAAGGGTCTCTTAGGAGACTAGGGTACCAATTGCTTCGCCCCGCACAGCGCGGGCGATATTTCCCTTATTTTTAAGGTCAAAGACGATAATCGGTAACTTGTTTTCGCGGCAGAGGCTAAATGCTGCCGCGTCGGCTACCGCCAACGATTTTGCGATGACCTCATCAAAGCTAATGGCCTCGTACTTAGTCGCTGCGGCGTCCTTCTTGGGATCTGCCGTATACACGCCATCTACGCCGCTCTTAGCAAGCAGTAAGGCCTCAGAGCCAATTTCTAGGGCGCGCTGAGCCGCAACGGTATCAGTGGTAAAGAAAGGCATTCCAGCTCCTGCGCCAAAGATGACGACGCGGCCTTTTTCCAGGTGGCGGATGGCACGACGCGGAATATATGGCTCGGCTACCTGCCCCATGGTGATGGCAGTTTGCACTCGGGTTTCGATACCCTCTTTTTCTAGAAAGTCTTGTAAGGCCAGGCAGTTCATGACTGTTCCTAGCATTCCCATGTAGTCGGCGCGAGCGCGATCCATTCCGCGCTGCTGCAACTCTGCGCCACGGAAGTAGTTGCCTCCACCGACGACAATTGCAATCTGAGTTCCGCCGCGGACTACTTCAGCAATCTGTCCCGCAATATCGTGGACGACATCGGGGTCGACTCCAATACCTTTTGCACCACCAAATACTTCGCCAGAAAGCTTAAGGAGCACTCTCTTATAACCAACTCGGTTCGTACCTGAACTGGTCATCAGAGCGTGCTCCTCACTTTAAGCGGATAAAGCTTCTGTGCTTAAGATTACTGTCCAACTCGGAAACGATGAAATGCCGACACGGCAGTCTTTGCCTCATCGAGAACCTGTTGCACTGTCTTCTTGGCATCCTTCGCGAAAGCTTGCTCCAGAAGGCTAACTTCCTTCACAAAGCCAGTAACGCGTCCAGCGACGATCTTCTCAATCGAGGCTTCCGGCTTACCTTCGTTGCGGGCGGTCTCTTCAGCGATGCGACGCTCGGTCTCGATCGCCTCGGCAGGAACCGACTCGCGATTGAGATATTGCGGAGCAAAAGCTGCGATGTGCTGCGCAACATCCTTACCAGCCTCTAGAGCATCGGTTGCAAGTTGAACGAGCACGCCGAGCTGAGGAGGAAGATCTGGATTGGTGCGGTGGAGATAAAGAGCAACTGGTGAACCTTCGAGAACCGCAACCTTGCGGAGCTCAATATTTTCGCCGAGGGTCGCATTGCCTTCATCGATGCGGGCCTGAACGGT
>CAIPQX010000128.1 GCA_903867285.1 uncultured Actinomycetes bacterium
ACTCCTTGAAATCGGCACCAATAACTTCTCCGATTTTCCAATTCGAAGACTTAACGTCAGCGAGAGCATGGGTCACAGGGGAAATTCGAAGATCTCCAGTCTTAACGCGGTAAGTGTCGACGACTGGGACGTTCTTGAAGGTAACCGCGAAATAGCAGATATTCCCGCTGGGAAAATTAGTGACTTCGGCTTCCTCTATTGCACTCTTTCGTAGAACTCCAGAATCCATAGTGGCAGATGAGATCACTGCGTCATCCGGTCCCACCAAGGAGATCGGTGCCGCATGTTCGTAGTTAGTTCGTGAATCGCTCTCTGTGCAGTGTCCACTTGAGGTAGCAACGAAATTATCTCCCCAAAGTTCCATACTCCAGAGCAATGATCCTGGTTTGACCTTGCTCCCCGAAGAATTGGATTCCGTAGTACTACCGCAAGCGGTCAATCCCAGCAGTAAAAGCGGGGCGAGTAAAAGATATGCAAATCGCTTCATCTTGACTCCATAGATTTACCTCAACGCTTAGGTAATTTTACACCCTTTGGCATGGGACCTTTAGGGATTGGCATGGCCATTCCACCAACACCTTTGAGGCGATTTCGAACCTCGCGGAGTTGTGCCTTTGATAATTTCTTAGGGAACTTCTTGACTGCCTTCTGCAGCTTGCGAATTGGAACGGCACCGTCATAGTTGCCAACATAAATATCATGGACTGGTACACCTGGTACGAAACGTTCCACCTTCTTCTTCTCATCTTGCACCAAGGCGCGAACGGCAGGCGTTCCTTCGCCGACCAGGATAATCCCGGCGCGGCCAACGGTGCGGTGGACCATATCCTGATTGCGCGAAACGTTGACGGCAGGCGTCGTTGTAAATCCTTTTCGGATAGACATCAAGACGCTTGCTCCAGCACCGATCTGACCTTCGATTGTGGAGAATGCAGCGGTGTTGGCAAAGCGGGTAAATGTGAAGAAGGCCGCTAGTAGGGCCAGCGGGATGGCGAGGATGCCGAAGTAAATAGGGTGTCCCAGGCCAACGCCGGCGAAGTAGCCACCGATGAGAACAAGGACGAAGACGAGGCCACACCAAAGATAAGCGATTGGCTTTTCACGACGAACCAATCCAAATGCATCCTTGAGGACTGCTAATTGACCTTGCTTCTCTGGTTCAGCCATTTTCTTGCTCCTTCACTTTTTGACGCTCTATATGGAGTTGCTCGGAGGTAATTGCGGTGCCACCTAAGCGGGCGGGTGCCCACCATTGGCCGTCATGAGAGTGAGGATAATTGGATTGGACCGAATGTAAAAGTTCGAGCATCTTGACCTTCAATTCCGCCTCAGCACGCTCAACATCTGCACCCTTTGGCACCGTATATGGCTCGCCAAAGGCAATATGAACGGGATGCTTGCGCCGCTTGAAATCTGGCTTGCGCTTCTTGGTGATAATTCTCTGGCTACCCCAGACGGCAACGGGGATGATTGGAACTCCAGCGCCCATCGAAAGTCGCACCGCACCAGATTTCAAATCTTCGATCTCGAAACTACGCGAGATAGTGCCTTCGGGAAAGATTCCAATAATTTCGCCGGAGCGAAGAGCGCGTAGCGCTGCGACAAAAGATGACGATCCGCTTTCGCGATCCACGCTGATGTGGTGCATCCCGCGCATCAAAGGACCAGCCACTTTGTGGTTAAAAATCTCTTTCTTGGCCATGAAACGGATGTAGCGCTTGGCGGGTAAGGCGCCAGTACCAACGAGAGCAAAATCCAGATATCCGATGTGGTTCATGCAGAGCACCG
The DNA here is from genome assembly GCA_903867285.1 of uncultured Actinomycetes bacterium. GTDB lineage: Bacteria > Actinomycetota > Actinomycetes > Nanopelagicales > Nanopelagicaceae > PALSA-747. The sequence goes on from CAIPQX010000128.1 coordinate 1,789, forward strand.
CACCACCCTGGCGTGGAAGGTTTTCGACACCTTGGAAATCAAATTGCACGCCGAGATATTTCCAGAAGGCCTTGATGGCAACAATTACTGGAGGATAAACGAGTTCAGCCACGTAGGAGCGCCTTCTTCTCTTGTGCTTGCTTATAAAGACGACCGGCGCGGTAGCTGGATCGAACAAGTGGGCCACTCATAACGCCGAGGAAACCAATATCTGTTGCTTCTTGAGATAGCTCAACAAACTCTGCTGGCTTTACCCAACGTACAACTGGGTGATGCTTTGGAGTAGGGCGCAGGTACTGAGTAATCGTGATCAGATCGCAGCCTGCTTCGTGGAGATCGACCAGGGCTTGGGTGACCTCTTCACGAGTCTCGCCCATGCCAAGAATCAGGTTGGACTTCGTTACCAGACCAAAGGCCTGGGCCTGCGAAATTACATCGAGCGAACGGTCATATCTAAATGCTGGGCGGATCTCTTTGAAGATGCGGGGGACCGTCTCCAAGTTGTGAGCAAATACTTCGGGACGTGTCTCGAATACTTCATTAAGTAGGTGGGGCTTGCCGCTGAAATCAGGGGCCAGCATCTCTACGCCGGTTTCTGGATTGAGCTCGTGCACCGCACGGATTGTCTCGGCATATAACCAGGCACCTTCATCAGGTAGGTCATCGCGTGTAACTCCCGTGATGGTGGCGTAGCGCAGTTCCATAGAACGAACTGACTCGGCTACGCGACGCGGTTCATCGCGGTCCAGTGGATCGGGCTTACCAGTATCGATATTGCAAAAATCGCAGCGACGGGTGCACTTCTCGCCACCGATCAAGAAGGTGGCTTCGCGATCTTCCCAGCATTCAAAGATATTTGGGCAGGCAGCTTCCTGACAGACGGTATGCAAACCTTCGCGAACTACTAATGAACGCAATTGGGTGTACTCAGGCCCCATAATGGCGCGCGTCTTGATCCACTCTGGCTTCTTTTCAATGGGAACCGCGGCATTTCGCGCTTCGATGCGGAGGAGTTTGCGACCTTCGGGAGCGAGCGTCATGAAATCACCTTTGAGAGAGCGGCCAGAATTTTAGATTCAACGAGAGGGATAACTTCTTCAATAGATACATTCCGATCGAGTTCCTTCGCCATCGAGGTCACTCCGGTGTCGGAATAGCCGCATGGAATGATCTTGTCATAAGCGGTGAGGTCGGGATTTACGTTGAGTGCAAAGCCATGCATGGTGACACCCTTAGCAACGCGCATTCCGATGGCGGCAATCTTGCGATCACCTTTCTCGTCACGAATCCAAACTCCAGAGCGTTCGCAATATCGTTCGGCGGGAATTCCAAATTCGATCCAGACTTCAATCAGCGCACTCTCGACTTCTCGGACGAAACCGACAACATCGCTACGGTTCTTCAACTTAACGATGGGGTATCCCACGATCTGCCCCAGGCCATGCCATGTAATTTTGCCGCCGCGATCGACAT
>CAIPQX010000129.1 GCA_903867285.1 uncultured Actinomycetes bacterium
AGATTTCCAAAAGTTAAAATTGCGATTACGAGCAGGGTCATCACAACTTTATAAGGTTGCAGCGAGGTGAATGTTGAGAGAATCGCGTCAATACCTGCCGACGATTGGATTGCGACAGTAACGGTGTAATCGAGCATCAAAGCTACCGCTGCAATTTGTGAGAAGAGAGGTCCTAAATTATCTCGCGACACCACGTATGCCCCACCGGATCGCGTGTAGACCTGTACAACTTCGCGATATGAGAAGGTAACAATTACAAGTACTACTAAAACAACAACGGTCATTGGCATCAAGATGCCAAATGCAGCTAAGCCAAATGCAGGAAGTAGAGCTAAGAGAATCTGTTCAGAACCATATGCAGAGGATGAGATGCAATCTGAAGCCAGAATTCCCAAGGCAAATGTCTTGCTCAGTCGTTGATGTGAAAGCGAGTGCCTATTAAGAGGCTTCCCCAAGACTGCTTTCTTAATCTTGTATGAAAGCGGGTCTTTCAGGTGGGCGTGCTCCTTGAGAACCTTGGGCTGCGGAGCGTTATCTATCCAAGCTTTTGGCACGATTACCTTCTTCTTGAGTCATGGCCCAATAAATGCATCAGGTGCAGATGATTATTTTAGGGTCTAATCGCAAAGTTGCGTGAAAAGGGAGGAATTTAAGGCCAAAGTGTCATCTCCTGCCGAGCCATGAATCTCATAAGAGTGGATTTTCGTCTCCAAGGCAAAATCGGGAGCCGCTCATGGCAATCTAGAAGGGCTGCGGATTTGGTGCCATCAATGACTTTCAAGGCCACGCCTCCATTGGAAAGGCTAAATGTAAGCACGAGACCCAAGTGAGTTACGTCAATCGTGCCGAAATCCGTGAGTTTATCTGCCTGACTTTCATATCGGGGCAAATTATTTCTTAGCCGTTCATCGATTGACCACCCCAGCGCCTCGTGACTTGGCATAGGTTCGTACTGACTAAAGCCCCGGTTCATTGGCGCAAGCTTGCTTCACCGCGGGCAAATTCAAAAGTTAAGGTGAGTATTTGATCCCCCTTTTTTCTAGGTAGTGTAATGCTTGAGTTCAGTTGGTAATTAAATCCACCATCTCTCGAAATTCGAAAGGCACATGCCTTCTTCTCAAATCTATAAAAAAGAAGAACATTTTCAATATTGATGGAAAGTTCACCTTCTTCTAGAAAGCGTATTGCCTGACTTTCATATCTCTCTTTATTTTCTGTCAAAAGTGATCCTACGAGCTCCATAAATTCGTCTTTTTGGGCGAAGTTGGGCTCAGAAGGACCTTCCCCGTCTTCAAAGCTCATAAACCAAGATTAACTTAAGTCCCACATTTGAGGGGAAGAATATTTGTAGAACGACCCCTTGGCGCATAGACCAGTTTGCCTTCCACTAAGGCCTTCCCGTAGACAATTCCATAGTATTTGGTCACACGATCGTTTCTGCAGAACACGAATGCTTCTTCAAAGTTAATGGCTTTTCCCGGTGGAATTAAGGAGTACTCCTTGGATTTAAAAGTTGCAACCCGCATTAACTTCTTTCACCTCACGAAAATAGGTGGAGATGTGTGCATCTGAGATATCGATCCGGCAGGGTGGTTTGTGACTAACCGCAGAGGCTTCGCCAGGAAGCAGAACGGATAACCCTAGAACTAGTGAAACCACTATGAAGGGTGTAAACGCGGCGCGACTAGGATTTACTCTTTGCAAATTTAACATGTCGGATGATGGCAAAATCCGAGCAGTTGCCTCGGAAGTTATCCACACATAAAAAACCTGGCGGAGAATGAGGGATTTGAACCCTCGAAAGGTTGCCCTTTACACGCTTTCCAAGCGTGCGCACTCGGCCGCTATGCGAATTCTCCAGTGACTGTGGGGCAACCTTACTTAAATCTAGAGGTTTTAACGAAATTCATGAACTAATAGTGACCCTAAAGCGCTTTTGTCGCAGGTAACGAGGGCGCTCTAGGGTCAGGTTTCCTTAACTGTGCGGAGGGATAATCTTCTCTGCGCGTAAACGCTCGAATAGGTCAAAGAACGAGTCCGGAGTGACGTTAATCTCCCTAAATCCAGCTTTGCGGCTCTTGCCCATATCTGCAAATGTTTCGACTTGGCGACCTAAATCAGCATCTGAATGCCACCATGAGGCAATTTCTGAGGCTTTATACGGTGTCAGGGAGTATTTAGCGACGATCTTCTCCCAAATTTGATCGGCATCACCCATTCGAGGTTCAAGCGGCGAGAACTCTGCGGGGTAGCCAGGATCTTGCACTTCAAAATACTCAGCGAGTAATCGCCAAAGTTGACGCCACCTAAATACATCACCATTCACGGTGTTAAATGCCTGATTTCTTCCGGAAGGATCAGTTGCAGACCACACGGCGTGTTTAGCTAACAGCCGCGCGTCGGTGACATCTGTTACTCCGTTGTATTGCTCTTTAGATCCAGGGAATGTGAATGGAGAGCCATTCTCTCTACATATGCTTCCATACACGGCAAGCGTTACACCCATATTCATTGCGTTTCCCAAAGCCCAACCAATCATTGTATGCGGGCGATGAACTGACCAAGTGAATCCTTGTTCGGTTGCAGATTTGAAGAGGATATCTTCTTGTGTGTAATAAAAATTGTCGATGGGAAGGCGTGCTTGGCTCTCTTTGAATGGAGTCTCCATGGGGGTGGAGGCATATGATTCAAAAGGTCCGAGGTAATGCTTAAGCCCGGTAATAAGTACGGTGTGTTCCAAAGTTCGCTTCTGCGAAAATGCATCGAGGGTATTTTGTAACATCGCTCCGTTTACTGCGATATTCTCTTTTTCAGTATTTTGACGGGACCAGGTACAAAAGAAGAGATGAGTGATCGGTAACTCTTTGACTGCTTCCACGATGCTGGCAGGGTCTAGGACATCTCCATAAACATGTTTTACCCCAGGAATTGTTATTCCAGGCTTTCTCGAGAGTCCGTATACCGTGAACCCCTCTCGCAACAATTCTTGGGCCACATTGTTTCCAGCTATCCCAGTCACGCCTATGACCAGTGCGTTTTTGCTCATCTCGATCCCATCTCTAGTGGCTTGATGTTATGTGAGACTACACAGAAAGACAATCTCTTGGGGGTATTGTTCGCTGACACTTGACGGAGAGTTGGGCTGGTGCCATGCTTTTGGAAGGTGAACTCACCTTCTTGTGAGGTATTGGAGAAGCCATGGGAAGAGTAACTGGGAAATCGATTGTCGTTACGGGAGCGGGTTCCGGGATCGGTGAAGGTATTGCTCGAATCTTGGGCAGCGAAGGCGCCAAGGTAGGAGTCTGCGATCTCAAAGAATCTTCGGCTATTCGCGTGGCAACAGAGATAAATGATCGCGGCGGTCAGGCGATTGCCTTGGTGGCTGATGTATCAAAACGTGTAGAGGTTCAAAGGGCATTTAAAACTTTTGTCGATTGGGCTGGATCGCTCGACGTTCTCTTCAATAATGCTGGTTTTAACAAACCGATGCCACTCATGGACGTTACTGAAGAAAACTGGAATGCGATCATGAGCGTGAATGGTTTAGGCGTCTTGATTGGTGTTCAGGAAGGTGGGAAATACATGATCGCCCAAAAGAGCGGAAAGATTATCAACACCGCATCTATTGCTGGCCGTCAAGGGTTTCCTTCTTTCACGCCATACTGCGCAAGCAAATTTGCAGTTAATGCCATCACGCAGGCAACCGCTCGAGCACTAGCTCAATACAACATTACCTGCAATTCCTTCGCCCCTGGGGTAGTCGATACTCCGCTATGGGTGGCACTGGATAAAGACTTGATGGAGATGGGTGATTCGCAGCGCCCGGGACAGGCGATGGATGATTTTGCCGCGGGAATTTTGTTAGGCCGCCCTGCTACCCCAGAAGATCTACAAGGAATGGCGCTCTTTTTAGCCTCCAAAGATTCTGATTACATGACTGGCCAAACAATAATGATTGACGGCGGAATGGTTCTTGTGTAAATCCAACTAATTCTGTTTATGAAGTCCACCGAGGTTGATAATCAAAATAAGGAGAGAAGATGAAAGCCCTTCAATTCACGGCCCCAAACGCCATGTCTGTTAACGAAATCGCTATGCCAAACATTGCAGATGACGAGGTATTGCTAGCTAGTCGTTCAGTTGGCATTTGCCATTCCGATATTGAGTTATTAGAAGGCAGATACATTATTCCATTTCAATATCCGATCATTCCTGGCCACGAGTGGTCTGCTGAGGTGATCGAAGTTGGAAGGAAAGTAGCTAAATTCAAAGCTGGCGATCGTGTCGTGGGTGAATGTGTAATTGGGCAAGAGCACTTTGGATTTAGTATCAGTGGTGCAATGGCAGAGTTTTTCATTGCTAAAGCCGACTGGTTACATAAATTGCCTGATAATGTGTCCTGGACACAAGGTGCGCTAGTCGAACCTTTTAGTTGTGGCTATTACGCAACGGTACGTGCAGATAATATGGATGCGAGTGACACAATTGCAGTATTTGGTGCTGGTCCTATTGGCCTTGGAGTTATTGCAGCGAGTGCCGCCAAGGGTGGTCGTGTTATTGCGATCGAGCCATCCGAGGCCCGCGCCAAGATCGCGCGAACTCTCGGTGCTGAAGACGTAATTGATCCTACAAAAGGAGATGTCAAAGAGGCCGTTCTGGAAGCTACCCAGGGTGCAGGTGCAACCGTGGTTATTGATGCGAGTGGCCGCCCAGATGCGATGGCAAGCACCCTAGAAGTGGCCGGATTTCGCGGCCGAATAGTCATAATCGGAATTAGCGTTGGTGGCACTGCCTCTGCAGGACTTGGATTAATTCAATCAAAAGAACTTCAAATTCGAGGCATCATAGGTTCGCCCGGGGTATGGCCAGAGACCATTCGATTCTTGTCACGTACTAATTTAGATCTGTCCAAATTGGTGACCGCCTCATTCGATATAAGCGAGGCTGATAAGGCATACCACACCGTTCTTACAGATAAGGCGCAAATCAAGATTCATGTCACGAATTTGGGTAACTAGTGGAAACGAATATGAAGGCAGCCGTCCTTCACGCAACTCACGATTTGCGTTTGGAAGAAGTACCGAGGCCATTGCTCAAAAAACCTAATGATGTACTCATTGAGGTTGCATATAATGGGCTTTGCGGTACTGATGCAACTGAATTTTCCAAAGGTCCAATGATGGTACCTCTGCACGTTCCCCATCCCAATAGCAAACATGTGGGTGCAACCATCTTAGGTCACGAATTTATCGGCACAGTGATCGAAGCAGGTTCAGATGCACAAGAGATGCTTGGAAAGAGAATTGCGTGTGGAGCCGGAGTGTCTTGTGGTAGCTGCACAATGTGTCGTCAAGGCAGAACTAATTTATGCGAGCACTATTACACCCTTGGATTGAGTATTGATGGTGGGTTAGCTCAATATGTAGTCGCACCAAAAAGCATATGCATTCCGATTCCAGATGCATGTTCGGATGAGGATGCAGCATTAGCACAACCCTTGGCCGTGGGAATTCATGCCGTAAGACGGGCAAAAATACGGACTGGAGATCGAGTTATTTTATTGGGTGTCGGAGCCATTGGATCATTTGTTTGTGTTGGATTGCAAAAAAGTGGTGCACAAGTAATTGTGATGGATATAGACCAGAAGCGTTTGGACGTGGCTCTCGCGCTAGGTGCCGACGAGGCAATTTTGATTGCGCCAGATGCGACTCCCGCTGATCTAAAGAAATATTTTCCATCGGGAGTTGAGGTGGTTTTTGAAACCTCTGGGGTACCCGGTGCTGCTACGAGAGCATTAGCCTTAACCAAAATGGGCGGAACCTTGTTGCTATTGGGTCTAAATAAGACACCCCAAGAGTTCCCGTTTGCTGACGCTGTTTTGCGGGAAGTGACTCTCGAAACAACAGTGGCTCATGTTTGCAGCCAAGACATTCCGGAAGCACTGGAGATGCTGCAATCTGGATCAGTTGCAAGACTTCTTACCGGGCAGATTTTTAAACTCGAAGAGATTAATGAAGCAATGGAAATCCTGACCAATGGAAAAGCCAATGGAAAAATTTTGATTGCGGTGAAGTAATGTCTGGATCTCAGAAGGTAGCGATCCTTGGCGTAGGTAAAATGGGAGCAGCGATGACTCGCGAACTTGTCGCGACCGGTATTGATGTCACGATATGGAATCGAAATCAATCCGTAGCACGCCAATTAGCGCAATCCCTTAACTCTGAGCACTTGAAAGTTGCTGATACGCCACATGAAGCCATACGCAAAGCGGATCTAGCCATTTGTACTTTTACGGACGGTCGAGTCATGGATGAGATTTTGACAAGCGACCCAACTTTATTTGCAGGCGTTCATTCCGATTTAATCATTGCAGATATGGGAACCAGCGGAGTTATTAGCGCTAAGACCGTGGCGATAAAGTTAAAGGCTCAATCCATCAGATTTATTGACTGCCCCGTCTCGGGAAGCGTGGCAACCATTGCAGCACATCAACTTCTTGTTATGGCTAGTGGCGATGAAGCGGATGTTGACGAGGCTCGCCCCGTCTTTGATGTATTTGCCAAGAAGGTACTCTTTCTAGGCGCTGCCGGCGCCGGACAGGCCATGAAGTTAGCCGTCAATCTAGTTGTTCACACACTAAACGCCGCGCTCAGCGAGGGGTTGGCCCTAGCAAACTCCAGTGGAATTTCCCTGGATGATGCTTACAACGTCTTTGAGGAGAGCGTTATTGCAGCGCCATTTGTTAAGTACAAGCGGGCGGCCTTCCTTGATCCTGCCGCTCCAGTTGCGATGAGAATCGATACAGTGGGGAAAGATATGCGGTTGATTCTCGAGCTCGGGCAGATCCAGAGCGTTCCGCTCAGCGCTGCGCAGGCGGTGGCCCGGCTTTATACCCAAGCGCAAGCGGCGGGCTTTGAATCGCAAGATATGGCCAGTTTGAGCAGGTTCTTACAAAAATCTTAATCCAAACGTTATGAACACCCCTTGTGAACACTCCTTGTGATTATGTACAGTCACACTTCACAAACACAGCGGTTTGTGCCCCTTGGCTGTGAAGCCCAGGTTATTCGAGGGAGTCTGATGACTGTTATTGAGTCTTCTACATCTCTCGATGCGGGCGTAATGAAAAAATCCTCACGTATACAAGTTTCGCGCGGCATGAAGACCATGATCGCCGCGCTTGTGGTCTTATTCCTGTTTTGCAAAATATTTGTCCCGGATAGCACCAGTAAAGGTGCGGTCTTGGGGATGCTGCCATTTGCCGCGGTATTGGCAATTATTGCACTGGGACAGACCTTAGTTATTCAACAGGGTGGCATTGATTTGTCTGTTGCTGGTTCGGTATCGCTGGCCGTGGTGTATGTAACGCGCTTGCCTCAGCAACATGACAGCCAATTATGGAAAGCGGTGCTTGTTGCACTTGGCAGCGCTGTCGTGGTTGGAGTGATAAATGGAATTTTGATAAGTCGTATTGGCATCAATGCGATTGTGGCAACGCTGGGAGTAAGCTCACTGGAATACGCAGTTATCATGGCTATCTCACAAGGAAGTCCGCGGCGCACAACAAATTTACTAAATCACATTGCCGCAAATTTAACACTGGGGATTCCCAACTCTGCCATCTTCGCAGTTTTAGCAACCATCATGGTGACCCTCTTTTTAAAACGCAGCGTATCTGGACGCCGCTTCGAAGCAGTTGGTGCCAATTCACATGCAGGTTTTGCTGCTGGTCTTAAAGTTAAGCGCCACCAGATATCGGCTTATATATGCGCCCAAATTCTTTATTGTCTTGCCGGGATCTTATTAGCCGGAATTCTTACTCAACCGACGGCTTATCAAGGCGATAGCTTGGTTTTTCCTTCGGTAACGGTCGTCGTCCTCGGTGGAACATCACTCCTTGGGGGACGCGGATTTCCGGCGGCATCTGCTGTAGCCGCATTGTTTTTGCAACAACTCAATCAAATGGTGTTGACCCTCAATGTCCCATTCGGAGTTCGCACTCTGGTAACTGCAATTGCGCTATTAGTTGGAATCGCCCTCTATACGATTCGTTGGGAATTAGTCAGAGAGAGATTTTCAGCACTAAATTCGAGGCGGTCAGTTGGGGCCGCGCATGTTTAACTAAACTGCAAAATCCAAATAACAGGTTTTCGGCAAAGCTGCCGGAAGGTGCGTCCAAGCGGCCGCACATCTAGGAAAGGAAACCCATTTGACACGCATCAATTCACGCGTACTCAAAGTCGCGAGTGGTCTCGGAATAGCTTCGATGCTCTTTGCATCAACTATTTCAACCGCCGCAACGAGCGCCGCCGCAGCCGCACCTTCCTGGTGCGGACCAAAGAAAATAACGATGGCATTGACCGACGGCTTCGGAGGAAACTCTTGGCGTCTGGTCACTACCGCTTCTGCCCAAGCCGAAGCAGCAAAGTGCCCAAGCGTAAAGAAGCTCTACTACGCAGATGGTCAAGGTAATACTTCAAAAGCTATTTCTGACATCAAGAGCTTTGTAGCCAAGGGTGTAAATGCAATGGTTGTATTCCCAGATGCTGGAAAGGCTATTCTTCCTGCACTTCGCGCAGCTTATAAAGCCGGTGTAGTAACAGTTCCTTACCGCGTATTCCCTGGTGGAGTCGCTGGCAAGGATTACACGGCATTCATCGGTACCCCATTCGCACAAGCTGGCCAAAACTGGGCTAACTGGGCCCTTAAGGCTCTACCAAAAGGTGGAAATGTACTGTTCCTTTCGGGACCAGCTGGAAACAGCCAAGGTACAGATGAGGCTGCTGGCTTCTGGGGTGTATTAAAGAATCACCCTGAGTTCAAACCAATCGGAGTTCAACCATTTGAAGTAACAAACTGGGATCCAGCACTTGCTCAGCAAGTCTTGACCGCTGACATTGCTGCAAATCCAAAGATTGATTTGATCCTCTCTGACTTCGGTCCTACCTTAGTTGGAGCACTTACAGCAGCTCAAAAGACAGGCTGGAAGATTCCTGCAATCGCAGCATCCGATGGAAACGTTCTCGGATGTTTCTGGAAGAGCATGCAATCTGTAGATGCCTTCCCAATGATGACCGTATCTACACAGAACGATCATGCTCGTTTAGCTATCGATTATGCAGTTGCAAAGGCAACTGGCGGAAAGCTACCAGGAACTGTTTATCCTTCTCTTCCATTTGAGGATTCAATTTCCGGTAAGCCAAAGCCAGTCCAGTGTGCTTCAAACCTACCTGGTGACGTCTACTTGTCCGCACAGCTTTCAGGTGCCGCTCAAGCAGCACTAGGTAAAAAGTAATATCCAATACGTAAAGAGAAAGTAGAAGTACAGGTTGGCCACGAGGGACTGTGGCCAACCTGCCTTTTAATAATGCACATATTCTGAAAAGGTGTCACCGTGGAAAATTCACCGCTAGTTCTTGCCAATATTTCGAAGAACTATTCTGGCGTCGCTGCCCTTCGCGATGTCTCATTTGAAGTCTTTTCCGGTGAAGTCCATGCGCTCCTAGGCGAAAATGGTGCCGGCAAATCCACCTTGATGAATATTGCCTCAGGTACAACATTCCCAGACTCAGGCACCATCGCTGTAGATGGAAAGAATTTTGAAAAACTCTCTCCAAAATTGGCAACAAGTTTGGGGATTGCATTCGTACATCAACATCCTGCCGTTCTTCCCGATTTAACTGTTGCTGAAAATATTTCGATTTCAGTCCCCAAGAAATTTTTACAGAGTCATGGGAGTACTTCTGAATCCATGCGAGCGATGCTTCATGATTTTGGTTTAGATGTGGATTTAAAGGAGCGCGTTGGAACGTTAACGGTGGCACAAAAGCATCTTCTCGAAGTTGCAAAGGCATTTGTTATACATCCTAAAATTTTGATTTTGGATGAACCAACGGCGCCCCTAGGCCAAGAATCGGTAGATCTACTCTTTGAGCGCGTACGCATGATCACGGATGAAGGTACCGCTGTTATTTACATCACCCACCGAATGGCGGAAGTTCGGGCTATCGCGAAGCGAGTTACGGTCCTGCGCGATGGAAAATTCCGTGGCACCTCACTCGTTTCAGAGATTAGCGATCTCGATCTCCTTACTCTGATTGTCGGTCGGGAAATTGAATCAACTTTTCCTCCAAAACATGATGGATCCGCTACGGACAAGGAGTTTTTGCGCGTTGAAAATCTGACCTCAGATGAATTCTTTGACATCTCACTCACTGCTAATCGTGGCGAGATCATTGGAATATCTGGTGTTGTTGGCAATGGGCAGAGCGCGGTTTGTAGAGCTCTTGCAGGTATAAAAAGTGCTCAGGGAACAATATCCGTTGCAGGCAAAGTTCTTGGATCCCGTGACCTAATTAATAATGTCGCATATATGCCGGCTGATAGACATGGTGAAGGTCTAATGATGTCACTCTCAGTTCGTGAAAATGCCGCAATTAATTCGCTAATTAAATTCAGGTCAAGACTCTTTGTTAGTCGTTCGAAAGAAGTTAATACGGTAAGGAGCTCACTGAACTCCATTGCGGTCAAAGCCCCCTCAATGGATGCGCTGGTCTCTTCCTTGTCAGGTGGAAATCAACAAAAGGTAGTGATGGCTCGCGCCCTATTAGCTGAACCTGCGATGATTATTGCCGATGAGCCAACTCAAGGCGTCGATGTGGGAGCGAGAGCAGAAATTTATTCAATTCTGCGCGAGATAGCACAAAAGGGAATTCCAGTCATCGTGGCCTCCTCTGATGCGAAAGAGCTCGAAGGTTTATGTGATCGTGTTTATGTAATGTCCCGCGGACACATTGTTGAAGTTTTGGATGCCGAAGCCATCACAGAAGAAGAGATGGTTAAAGCTGCCGTTGCTTCTACAAAACTTATCAAGCAGGACACATCAGGTACCGCAGTTGTTAAGCGAGGTGGATCTATTCGCCGATTTTTTAAAGGCGATTTTATTCCGCCTATTATTTTATCTCTGATCATGCTTGGTCTTGGAGTATATGTCCACGGCAAAAACTCCAGATATACATCTGCCTTCAATATAAATTCAATGCTTTTGTTAGTTACCGCATTGGGATTTATAGCAGTCGGCCAGACCATAGTCATGTTAGTTGGGGGCATGGATCTTTCGGTTGGTCCAATGGCGGGCTTTTTGCTGATTATCGCTTCCTTCTTTGTTCAGGATGGCTCAAAGATGACTTCGATTATCTTTGCCTTCGTCTTAATGTTGGTCTTGGCCATAGCTGGCGGCGCAGCAAATGGCGCACTTATCAGATTTGGTAAATTTACTGCAGTTGCGGCCACTCTGACTTCATATATTGGAATTCAAGGATTTAGTTATTTGTTGCGCAAAACTCCTGGGGGATTTATCAATCAGAATGTTTCCGCCAAAATCACCGGATCATGGGGCCCAATCCCTGTCGCTTTCATCATTTTGGCCGTAGGTTCTATTGGCATTGAGTATTTTGTTCGAAATTCTGCTTGGGGAATTCGCCTGCGCGCAGTTGGTTCCGATGAGGAATCCGCTCGCAGACTTGGTGTCCCGATTAATAAGACCGTTATCACCGCTTATGTCTTGTCAGCCGTCTTCGCTGGCTTCGGTGCGGTTATGTTGATGGCCCAGTTGGGAGTCGGAGACCCTGCCCAGGGCACGTCTTATACCTTGCAATCAATTACAGCTGTTGTTCTTGGAGGCACTAGTTTGCTCGGAGGGCGTGGCTCATTTATTGGAACTCTTTTTGGATCAATGTTGTTGATTCAGGTGCTTAATGCGACGACCTTCTTGGGACTCTCTCAAACGTGGCAGTATTTATTTCAAGGTTTACTGGTTGTTGCCGCCGCAGTTGTATATACCACCACGCGATCATCAAAACGGAGGAAATAATGAAAGCAGCTCGCTTTTACGGTCAGAAGGATATTCGAATCGAAGAAGTTCCATCGCCCAGTGCGCCTTTGGCGGATGAAGTCGCTGTTGAGGTCCTGTTCTGCGGTATCTGCGGTACTGACCTTCATGAGTATGTAGTTGGCGCGATAGTTACACCAACAAAACCTCACCCATTAACTGGGGTAACAAATCCTCAGATTTTAGGCCACGAATTTTCAGCCCGCGTTATTGAAATTGGTAAAGATGTTCGCGACGTTAAAGTTGGCGATCGCGTCGCTATCATGCCTGCAATTGTTTGCGGACGTTGCATTCCATGCCGCACCGGTCGGGGTCACCTCTGCCTACTCTTTGCTTGTACGGGATTGAGCGCTCCTACTGGTGGTTTGGGCGAAATAGCAATCCTCAAGGAGTATCAAGTAGCCATACTTCCTGACTCGATGTCGGATCAAGCAGGCGCTTTAGTTGAACCAGCAGCGGTTGCCGCCTATGGCGTAGATCGAGTCGGAGTGACAGGCGGAGACATTGTATTTGTAAGCGGCGCAGGTCCCATCGGAGCGCTTAGCGCCCTCTATGCAAATGCCATCGGAGCTTCACAAGTAATTATTTCAGAGCCAAACCCCTTCCGAGCTGCTTTTGCCAGGTCTTTAAACCTAGGTCCAGTACTTAATCCACTTGATGAATCTTTTAGTGATCAAATTCAAGAAATCACGGAAGGTCGTGGAGTAGATGTTGCTATCGAGGCATCTGGCACCACGCCAGGTTTGACGGGTTGCTTGAACAACATTCGTCGTAGCGGCAAAATTGTGCAAACCGGATTGCATACCAAACCCGCCACAATCGATGCTATGAAATTATCTGAAAAAGATATTTCTTATGTTGGTAGCTGGTGCTACCTCATCACGGATTGGTCGCGAGTTATCCGATTGGCAGCTTCAGGAAAGTATCCAATTGAAAAGATGGTATCGAACGTTATTAGCATTGACGATGTCGTAACCAAGGGTTTTGATGTACTTATCGATCCAAAGGGAGATCAAATGAAAGTCTTGGTTAAAGTCAAAAAATAATTGGCATATTTACGAATTATTTTTTGAATAGTGGTGTGAGCGAACTAAGCGCGGGTCGATTTTTCAAATATTCGACGACTGCTGCATCGTGTTCTTCCTTTTTGTAATAATCCCATTGGATCAACTCCAGGGCCAGACCATCTGGGTCGCTGAAGTAGCACCAGCGCCAGCCAGCTAGTGGACCTTCGTCCACTACATTGACATCAGAATAGAAGGTAACGCCATGGGATTCGAGTTCTGCTCTGGTTTTATGGATGTCTTCCACTTCAAAGCAGACATGGGCTGCACCAAGATGATTGTTTGGAACTGATTTGCCGGCGGTATCTGCCCGTTGCGCATACTCAATCAACTCAAATGATGTGGTTGCATCGACCCAGAGAGAGACCTGGCGCAACTTAGCGTTAGGCACCCCTACCCCTTTTGCAAGACCAGGACCCTCGAACCAACCCGTAGGCTCATTTTGAAATTTAAAGCCTAAAATGTCGTGGTAAAAATAAATAGAGCGATCCAAATCGCTACAAATGAGTCCGACGTGGTGGACATAGTTTAATTTCATGGCTCTTTACCCATCTCCTAGCCTGTTCATGTGGGCTGAACGGCCGCTTCAGAATATACGCCCGAATATTGGGGGTGTACACCCCATGTGAACAGCGGGTAAACTAATTAAGCTGGCTCAGCGGGGCGGAAACCAATAACTTCCATTCCCTCATTAAGATTTCGTGAATTATGGGAGGAGCCTTGTGAAAGACGCAATGGAACACCTGGGTCCACGGCTCAAAGAGATTAGGTCTCAAAAGGGAATCTCTCTTCGCGAAGTCTCTCGCTTACTTAGCGTCTCACCCTCATTCCTTTCGCAGATCGAAAACGGTAAATCGCAACCATCGGTTGCTACTTTGTACTCCATCGCCAAGTTGCTTAATATTTCAGTTGATGCGCTCTTTGAAGCGAAACCGAATGAGAGCGAGAGCGCCAAAGAGTCGGGATTGAATCCCGAGACCGAGCGAGAAAATTATATTCACCCAACTGCGGCTTGGGGTGTTTCAAGAGCTCGTATTTCGGCTGTAAATCCCTTGAATCGCAGCGTAATAACCATGGATTCTGGGGTGCGCTGGGAACGCTTAGCGGCGACCTCCGAAGTTGATGTAAATTTCATGGAGATCTTTTACGGACCTGGGGCAGAAACCAATAAGACAGGTTCATTAATTTTTCATGATGGATTTGAATATGGTTTTGCGCTAGAAGGCGAACTTGAATTAACAATAGGTGACGCCGTGCTATCTCTTGCTGCCGGCCATTCGGTGGGTTTCGACTCCTCGCTCCCTCATCGCTTTAGAAATCTTGGTAGTTCGCCATTTCGCGGAATTTGGTTTGTACACGGATGCTCTGCTGCTCATTGAATAACCTCTGATTCACACCTCTAATTTCGCAATTTATATGAACTTTTTGATGACTCTGCGGATAAAAAAACCTTGACATAGGTGTTTTGCTAGTGTTAACTAGGAGCGAACATCTAACACGGGAGCGCATAATGTCGATCGCGACTTACGGAACAAATGGGGTTGATTGGGAAAATCGCGTCGATTTTGAACGGTTACGCACCGAGCGATTGGCTCGCCTCAACTCCGAATTAGCCCAATCCGACCTCGGATCACTCCTTACTTTCGACTTTAACAATATTCGATATATGACATCTACCCATATAGGCACGTGGGCCATGGATAAGATGATTCGATTCTCTTTACTGCCGCGTGGCGGGGATCCAATTTTGTGGGATTTTGGATCTGCGGCGAAACATCACACCCTACAGACACCTTGGCTGGACAAAGCTCACGCCGATGCCAGTGCTAACGGACACGCGCCTCATCATGATGCAGGACCATTGATCGGTTCCCGCGCTGGGATTTCTACTCTCCGTGGAGCAATAAGTCCAAGTGCTGGTCAGGCGGAATCTGTAGCAAATAAAATTTATGAAGTATTGAAGATTTATGGTCTTGAAAATGAACCACTGGGCGTAGACATCATTGAACCGCCAGTTATGTTTGCGCTCCAAGCAAAAGGCATCAAAGTGGTCGATGGCCAACAAGTTTTCTTGGCAGCACGCCGCATCAAAACAAAAGATGAACTCACTCTCCTTACGACTTCGGCATCAATGGTCGACACCGCATATGAAAGACTTTACGAATTTTTGCGCCCTGGCGTTAAAGAAAATGAATGTGTTGGGTTAGTTTCGAAAGTTCTTTATGATTTAGGTTCAGAACATGTAGAAGGTGTAAATGCTATTTCCGGTGAGCGATGCTCACCTCATCCACATGTCTTTAGTGATCGTCTGATTCGGCCAGGGGATCCAGCATTCTTTGATATTTTGCATAGCTTTATGGGATATCGAACCTGTTACTACCGCACCTTTGCAGTAGGTAGCGCATCTCCAGCGCAACGGGATGCTTATACGATTTGTCGCGAGTATATGGATAAGGCAATTGCGTTGGTAAAGCCAGGGGCGACAACAGCCGATATTGTAAAAGTTTGGCCCAAGGCGGAGGAGTTTGGATTTGCCAATGAAGAGGCCGCCTTTGCATTGCAATATGGCCATGGGGTTGGTCTCTCAATTTGGGAGCGCCCAATTTTTAGTCGCATGATTTCGATTGATCATCCAGAGGTACTTGAAGAAGGTATGGTCTTTGCACTTGAGACATATTGGCCAGCAAAAGATGGTTGGGGGGCGGCGCGTATCGAAGAGGAGATCATCGTCACCGCGACAGGTTGCGAAATAATTACCAAATTTCCAGCCGAAGAGCTACTGGTTGCCGGTCAACGCTATTTCACCACTGGTGGCTTCCTCAATACCACTCGCGATTCACAGTCTCATTTAAATACATCAACTTTTAATCATATTGGTAACGGCAAATAGATTAATGGATTTAGGTAACGGGTATGGCCATCTGACTTATTCCACCCTGGTTCACCCTGGTGATAACTGGGCGGAGATGAAGAACAGTCTTCAAACGTATCTCCCAGAAGTAAAGCGTCGAGTCAGCCCAAAGGCCGCATTTGGCGTTTCGTTGAGATTGGCCGGCGCCTCTGTCCAAGAATTAAAAGCTCATCCAGAGGAGCGAGAGTGGCTAAAAAATTTCCTTCTTGAAAATGATCTCTATATTTTTACAGTGAACGCCTTTCCATATGGACCTTTTAAAGGACAGAGGGTTAAGGAGCAGGTTTACGAACCTGACTGGTCAACAACCGAGCGGGCAATTTACACCACCGACATTGCAGATATTTTAGCTGAGGTAACGCGAATAGAAGATGAGCCAACCATTCAAACCGCACCGTTGGCATTTCGAAAGAAAGTGATTTCATCAGATTACGTTTCAACATTTAATGAGAATATCTATAAAGTGATCGGTCATTTGATGAGCCTAGAAAAACGTACAGGGCATCGCATCAAACTTGCGCTCGAACCGGAGCCAGCTTGCTATTTAGAAACCATTCCAGAGACGGTTGAGTATTTTAAAAACGATATTTACTCTCTTGCAGCGGCAGAGAGAGTGAGTAATTATTCAAAGCAACCTCTCGCTGAGGTATTCGGTGGAATTAGGCGCCATCTCGGTGTTGTCCTAGATATCTGCCACCAATCTGTTCAATTTGAGAGCATCGCTGAAGATATTAAAGAACTCTCGGAAGCGGGGATACCAATTTTCAAACTTCAAGAGGCAGCGGCTCTTAAAGTTGATCTGGTCACTCCAGAAATCGTAGAAGAACTCAAGAAATATACTGGGACGATTTATCTCTCTCAGACCACCGAATTGCGAGATGGGGTAGTCACCCGATACCTCAATTTGGAAGATGCCATCGCAGCATGGGATAAAGATCCTGGACCACGGGAATGGCGAACCCATTTCCATGTACCGGTCTTCTTGAACGACTTAGGGCCATTTCGGACCACCCGTAGTGGTATTGATGAGGCGTTAAAGGTCCACGCAAGAACCCCGCTATCTACACATTTAGAGATCGAAACCTATACCTGGGACGTTCTACCCGAGCACTTGAAGACGGGGGACATTACCGAATACGTCGTTCGAGAACTGGAATATGTTCGAGATGAACTGGCTCGACAGGTCGCCGCCCTTAAGTAAATGCGGGTTCTTTAGGCTCGCTCGAGCGTCGGTCAGAACGCCTAAGATTACCTTCAGATCCTCCGTGCGGCGTTACCGTGCTGAACTCCCCCAGGACCGGAAGGTAGCAAGGGTAGGTGCGCTCTGGCGGGTGCACGGAGGATCCCTAATAAAAGGAGAACGGTGTCACTCGCTCTATATAGAAAATATCGCCCCTCGACCTTCGCGGAGGTTATTGGGCAAGAGCATGTCACGGTGCCACTTTCCAACGCCCTCGCATCGGGCAATATTCACCACGCTTATCTATTTAGCGGTCCGCGTGGATGCGGCAAGACTTCGAGCGCTCGCATCATGGCGCGCTCCCTCAATTGTGTAAATGGACCAACCCCACATCCTTGCGGCACCTGTCAATCCTGCACCGACCTTGTTGCAAATGGCCCGGGATCGATTGATGTCATGGAGCTCGATGCAGCTACTCACGGCTTGGTAGATGATGCTCGTGACCTGCGCGACAAAGCATTCTTCGCTCCCGTACAAGCGCGTTACAAGATTTACATTATCGATGAGGCGCACCAACTCGGACCCGGCGCTGCTAACGCCCTGCTCAAAGTTGTTGAAGAGCCGCCTCCCCACGTCATCTTTATCTTTGCAACGACCGAACCAGATAAGTTGATTTCAACTATTCGTTCGCGTACCCATCACTACCCCTTTCGCTTAGTACCACCTGGAATTCTCTCTACCCATCTCGAGAAGATCTGCGATCTCGAAGGTGTCAAAGTTGCAAAGGGAGTCATCCCACTCGTTGTTCGCTCCAGTGGAGGATCAGTCCGCGACGCACTCTCCGTTCTAGGGCAACTTTTAGCTGGCGCTGGACCCGATGGAGTCACCTACGACATTGCAGTACAACTTTTGGGATTTACCGATGGTGCGCTGCTCGATGAGGCAATTGATGCGCTCGCTGCGCGAGATAGCACAACGATCTTTAATACCGTTGATAAAGTTATTGAATCTGGCCTAGATCCACGTCGCTTTACTCAAGATTTCTTGGAGCGGCTCCGCGATTTAATAATTGTTGGAGCGGTAAAAGATAATGTCTCCCACGTACTTCGTGACTTCCCCGAAGATCAACTCGATCGCATGCGTACCCAAGCCAACCTGATAGGCGCAGCAACGCTTATTCGCGCGGCTGATATCACCTCATTGGGCTTGACCGAGATGCGCGGTGCAACAGCGCCCCGCTTGATCCTTGAGCTCATCTGCGGACGTATTTTGCTTCCTACCGGCGATGATGCTGCCTTGATTGCACGCATAGAGCGCCTCGAGCGCGGTGTAAATCTTGTTACGCATTCAGCGCCAGCTGTTGATCCAGTTGCAGCACCTGCGCCAGTTAAGGCCGTGAAAGTGCAAGAGCCATCGGAAATAATTGAAGTAGCGGAGGTGAAGAAGCCAGCTGTTGCTGCTACTCCTGAACCAGCAGTTACACAACCCGTTGGCCCTGTTGATATAGCAGCGCTGCGTCGCCTCTGGCCTGACGTAATCGAAAATGTGAAGAAGCGCCGCCGCCTTACCTGGTCACTTCTTTCGGCGAGCGCCCAAGTATTGGCTGTTGATGACAAGGCAATCACAATCGGCATTGTCAATGCTGGTGCTCGCGATTCATTTGTCAGAAGTGGCAGCGAAGAGATTTTGGCTGGGGCATTCCAAGATGTAACTGGATTAGTGCGCAAAATAGAGGTGGTCGTTGATCCATCTATCAGCGCTCCGCAATACGAGCGGACAACTGAAGAGTCAACCGATGCGGATCAACTTTCCGGAACAGCGCTCCTTGCTCGCGAACTCGGGGCACAAGTCATCAGAGAATTTGAACGTTGATGTACGAGGGAGCCATTCAAGATTTAATTGATGAGCTAGGTCGCCTGCCCGGTATCGGTCCCAAGTCGGCGCAGCGCATCGCTTTCCACATTATCCAATCCGAGCGCGTCGATGTGACTCGCTTAGCCGATGTGCTGCGTACTGTAAAAGAGCGCGTTAAATTCTGTATCGAGTGCGGCAACATCTCCGAGGAAGATCTCTGCCGAATCTGCCGTGATCCCCGTCGTGATAACTCACTCATCTGCGTGGTTGAAGAGAGTAAAGATGTCATGGCCATCGAGAAGACGCGGGAATTTCGCGGTAAGTATCACGTCCTTGGGGGA
>CAIPQX010000130.1 GCA_903867285.1 uncultured Actinomycetes bacterium
ACCGTTGAATTTAAGAAGAAACTCAAAAAGGAAAAGGGGAAGAGATGAAGAAATTCTTATTTATCTACAACGCAACTCCAGAGCGGGGATCAGATACAGACGAGGATTGGATGGCATGGTTTGGATCCATCGGCGAGCACCTCGTTGACGTGGGCAATCCTTTTGATGGCGGAACCCTTGTGAAGGGTGGAGCGGTCTCTGACATCACATCGTTCTCCGAATTGGTTGGGGGCTACTCCTTAATCAGCGCTGCAGATATCGAGCAGGCAGCAGGGCTGGCCAAGAGCTGTCCAAACGTTGCTGGAATCAGGATCTTCGAAGCAATCCCTATGTAAGCAAAGTAGACTTCGGGCAACCGAGGGAGTTTCCATGAAGGCTCTGCGTAAAGTCGAAGAAAAGCCAGGATTTGTACTGGTGGATTTGCCAGAGCCTTCACCCAACCTTCGCGAGGTTAAAATCCGAGTCCTCCGCACGGGTATCTGCGGGACCGATTTACATATTCAATCCTGGGACGCTTGGGCCAGCAAAACCATAAAAGTTCCCATCACTCCTGGCCACGAATTTAGCGGAACTGTCGTCGAAGTTGGCGCAGAAGTCACCAGTGTTAAAGTCGGCGACTTTGTATCTGGCGAAGGTCACATCGTCTGCAATCTCTGTCGCAACTGCCGCGCCGGTCGGCGCCATTTATGTATGAACACCGTTGGAATTGGCGTTAATCGCGATGGCGCCTTCGCAGAATTCATCTGCATGCCAGAATCAAATGTCTGGAAGCATGAAGCAGGCATGGACCCAGATTTAGCGGCCATCTTTGATCCACTCGGTAATGCAGTCCACGTGGCACTTTCATTTCCACTTGTAGGTGAGGATGTACTTATAACTGGTGCGGGTCCGATTGGAATAATGGCGGCGCAGGTGGCTCGTTTTGCCGGGGCTCGTTACATCGTCATAACAGATATTTCAGAAGATCGCCTGACCCTTGCCCGGTCTATGGGAGTAGATGTCGCCGTAAACGTTCTTCATGAAAATCTAGGCGACGTTATGAAAACGCTGGGCATGACCGAAGGCTTCGATGTTGCATTCGAAATGAGTGGCAGTCCAGCTGCGCTCCCCCAAATTCTAGAATTTGTCGGGCACGGTGCTCGCGTCGCGCTTCTTGGATTACCAAGCAAGCCAATTGAGATTGATTGGGCCAAGGTCATCACCAACATGGTGACAATCAAAGGAATTTATGGCCGCGAGATGTTCGAGACTTGGTACGCCATGACCGCGATGATTAAGAAGGGGCTCGACATCTCGCCAGTCATCACTCACAAAATGCACTACACCGATTGGGAAGAGGCCTTCCGCATCGCATCCATGTCTAACGCGGGCAAGATAGTTTTGGACTGGAGCTAGCGTGTATAAAGATATTCGTCCGCAACTTCTCAATGAATTAAGCGAGATAGAGAAGGCTGGAACCACCAAGTCTGAGACTGAAATAACCTCAGCCCAGGGTTCGCACGTAATCATCGACGGCGCATCCTTTCTCAACTTTTGCTCGAACAATTACCTGGGATTATCGAATCATCCCGAGATTATCGCGGCGGTTAAAGTCAGTCTCGATGAGCATGGCTATGGACTTTCCAGCGTTCGATTCATCTGCGGTACCCAAGATCTCCACCTTGAGCTGGAGTCTCAATTAACCAAATTTCTGAGCCAAGAGGCCACCATCCTCTTTCCTTCGTGCTTTGACGCCAATGGCGGAATCTTCGAAGTGTTGATGAAAGAAGAAGATGCGATTATCTCGGACGAGCTCAATCACGCATCTATCATCGATGGCATCCGGCTATCTAAGGCGAAGCGCTATCGCTACAAGAACCGCGATATGGCTGATCTAGAAGCGCAATTGATTGAATCACAATCAGCCCGACGCAGATTAATTGTGACCGACGGTGTCTTTTCCATGGATGGATATTTGGCTCCACTCCCCGAGATTTGCGCTCTAGCCGCCAAATACAACGCGTTAGTAATGGTCGATGACTCTCACGCGGTGGGATTTATGGGAGCAACTGGCGCTGGAACTCCAGAGCACTTTGGAGTATCTGATCAAGTCGACATAATTTCCGGAACTCTCGGTAAGGCACTCGGAGGTGCATCCGGTGGTTACATCAGCGCGCGCCAAGAGATCGTCGATATCTTGCGACAAAAGGCGCGGCCATACCTCTTCTCTAATTCCGTCCCACCTTCTGTGGTTTCGGGATCACTCAAGGCGCTGGAATTGGTTAGCTCTAGCGACGAGCTCCGAACTGCTCTGCATTCCAACGCAAAACTATTTCGTGAATTGATGCAGGCAGCGGGCTTCACATTACTGCCAGGGGAGCATCCAATTGTTCCGGTGATGTTTTCAACTGAATCGGAAGCCGTTGGAGTTGCTCAGAACCTGCATGCTCAAGGAATTCACGCAGTCGCATTTTCCTACCCCGTAGTTCCATTGGGCAAAGCCCGGATTCGCATTCAACTCTCAGCGCTACATTCGCAAGAAGATATCCGCGAATGTGTGCGCGCTTTTTCCCAAAGCGTTTCCTAATAGTCCCTTAAAACGCCTTTATGGCGACCACCCAATTTCGCAGTGGCCGCCATAAAGGGTTAGAGGTGATTAATCGATGTGAATGGTGGCAACTTCCGCGATCGCCTTTGGATTCTTCGACTTCAAGTAGAACAGGCTTGCCACACCCACGAGCATCCAAACTCCCATTGCATACGCTGCGTATGAAAGTGGAGCAGAGAGTGCGACGA
>CAIPQX010000131.1 GCA_903867285.1 uncultured Actinomycetes bacterium
CAGCCTTTGAATCACATATTGCGGGGAGACAGATCCATCTGTTGGCTCATCAAAGCCCAATGGATATTTGTTCCGCCAGCTGTTGCACAGCGCCCACCAAGCGGTGAGATCAGGCTTCGAATTCTTAAACTTTGCTTGCAGCGCTGGTAGTAACGCGTTGATGGTGGCTTTGAGATCTCCGACAAGTGCAACATCTACAATGCGATTCTTTCCGATTTCGGCAGGATCAATATCGGCATGAATGATCTTGGCGTTCGGTGCAAAGGAAGAGAGTTTGCCGGTCACGCGGTCATCAAAGCGCGCGCCTAATGTGATTAACAGATCGGCCTTTTGCAGAGCCGTGACGGCTGCAACGGTGCCGTGCATCCCAGGCATACCAAGATGTTGTGGGTGGCTATCGGGGAAAGATCCGAGCGCCATTAACGTGGTAACAACCGGTGCGCCAGTAAGTTCAGCAAGTTTCATAAGTTCGGCCGATGCGTTGGACTTAATCATTCCGCCGCCAACATAGAGAACTGGACTCTTGGACTCGGCAATGAGCGCTGCTGCGTCGCGAACCGACTCCGGGGTTGGATCCATAATCGGGTTATAACCGGGAAGTGAAAGCGAAGTTGGCCATTCGTAATCGACCATATTGATGAGTGCATCTTTTGCGATATCAACGAGTACAGAACCTGGACGTCCGGTCCCTGCGATATGGAATGCCTCGGCGATCGCACGCGGGATATCGCGCGGGTCGGTAATCAGGAAATTATGTTTTGTAACTGGCATCGTGATGCCGCGAATATCGGCCTCTTGGAAGGCATCTGTTCCGATGGCCGCTGATGCAACTTGACCAGTGATTGCGACAATGGGGACAGAGTCCATTTGGGCATCGGCCAGTGGAGTAACGAGATTCGTTGCGCCGGGGCCAGAAGTTGCAATGCAAACACCGACTCGACCGGTGGCTTGCGCGTAGCCAGTAGCTGCGTGGCCGGCACCCTGCTCGTGGCGAACCAAGATATGGCGGATCGAACTATCAAAGATGGGGTCATAGGCCGGAAGGATTGCGCCACCAGGAATTCCGAACATGACATCCACTCCGGCGTTCTCGAGGGATTTCACGAGTGATTGCGCTCCGGTGATTTTCGCTGACATATTCATCTCCTTCCTTGGTTGTGTTATTGGGTCCGTGAAATACGAAACCCCCCAGTTTTCACTGAGGGGTAGCGCACCATCTAGTCAGACTAGATCGCGCGCTCTCGAATCACCACTGATGATGTCATGGCCCAATTCTCGCGGTTGCCGTGTGGCAAGTCAATCCCTGTGACGCGCATCTCAAAATATGAGAACTGCATCTCACTTAAATTATCCGCAGACCGCCCCTTGGGAGGCGGAGCCAACGACCTTCGAATACTTAGCAAGGACGCCACGACGATATTTATGAGGGACGGGAGCGAAATGCTTACGGCGCTCGGCAAGTATTTCCTCATCAACCAAGAGATCTAGCGTGCGCTTTGCGATATCAACGCGGATGAGATCTCCATCATTAATAAATGCAATGGGACCAGCATCAACTGCTTCCGGTGCGACATGCCCCACACAAAGACCGGTGCTACCCCCTGAGAAGCGGCCATCGGTCAAGAGCAAGGTTGATTTTCCAAGTCCTGCGCCTTTGATCGCGCCGGTGATCATCAACATCTCACGCATACCGGGTCCACCCTTAGGACCTTCATAGCGAATAACGACGACATCGCCGGCCTTAATCGTTCCATTTTCTAGTGC
>CAIPQX010000132.1 GCA_903867285.1 uncultured Actinomycetes bacterium
AGCGCTTTGGGCCTAGCCTTCTAGGCTAAACTCAGCCCATATAAAGAGGAACTCCTTATCGCACCCCGCGGGTAAGTTCTTCGAAGCCGTCTATCAATGGAGCCTTTAACAATGGAAGCAGTTCTCTTTGATATGGATGGCACTCTCATCAACTCAGAGCCTTACTGGCTGATAGCAGAGACCGCACTAATGGCCCGCTATAACCATAAGTGGACCGATACGGATCAGGCTTATTGTCTCGGTGGACCATTGCCAAAGGTAGGGGCATATATGTCTCAACTCGCTTCTGCGGCCCGTGATGCGGTCTACTTTGAAAATGAATTGGTACGTCTGGTCGCAGAGCAATTTGTAAATGGATTGGAGTTCATGCCTGGTGCACAAGATCTCGTCCACGATCTGGTGAAATCCCAAATCCCCATGGCCCTCGTTTCAGCAAGCCCACGGTTACTCGTAGATTCAGCGATCGCGCTCTTGCCGCCGGGGACATTTGTTACCAGCGTCTCCAATCAGGATGTGAAAGTCAGCAAGCCAGACCCGGAGAGTTACATAAAGACTGCAGCGTACCTAGGCGTCGATATAACCAAATGCTTGGTACTTGAGGATTCGCGCACAGGAATTGACGCTGGGCTGGCAAGTGGAGCCGTTGTGATTGGCATTCCCCATTTAATCACCTACCCACCAACACCACGGTTACACCTGCGCCGAGATCTTGTTGGACTCAATACTGCAGATGTTCGTGCGATTTTCCAGAGCGAGAGCGAAGAGGCTAGCAATGCGACCAGAATTTAATTATGGGGATCGGGTGCAACTCACCGATGCCAAGGGAAAGCTCCACACTATTACGCTGAAAGAGGGCGGAGAGTGGCACACCCATAAAGGCTGGCTGATTCATGATCAGATTGCCGGGATGCCACAAGGATCTGTCGTAGAAACCACGGCTGGTTTGAAATTCTTAGCCTTCAAACCGTTGCTGGGAGATTATGTACTTTCTATGCCGCGCGGAGCGACCATCGTCTATCCCAAAGATGCCGCCTTAATAGTTGGCTTTGCCGATATCGCACCCGGCTTGCGAGTTCTGGAGGCAGGCGTAGGTTCTGGAGCTCTCACCATCTCACTACTGCGCGCAGTTGGACCCACTGGCGCTGTAGATTCATTTGAAAGGCGGGCGGAGTTTGCCGAAATCGCCACCAAGAACGTTGTGAATTATTTCAGTGGTGCACCAGAGAATTGGACTCTCACCTTGGGTTCGGTGCAGGATAAATCGAGCGATGTTAAATACGATCGCATCGTTCTAGATATGTTGGCGCCCTGGGAATGTGTTGAGTTGGCAGATAACGTTCTTCATCCTGGGGGAGTGCTTCTCGCATACGTTGCAACCACCACGCAACTTTCAGCGATGGCTGAGGCGATCAAGGAGTCTGGACGCTTTACGGAACCGGAGAGCAGCGAATCAATGGTCCGGCAATGGCATCACGAAGGTTTGGCGGTACGTCCCGTGCATCGCATGATTGGACACACGGGCTTCCTCATTCAAGCTAGACGTTTAGCTCCGGGCGTAACCGCTCCACTACGACGTCGTCGTCCATCAAAGGGTGCTTATGGCCTCCCCGAAGATGAGAGCGTTATTTAACTCCGAGTAGATCTACAACGAATACCAAAGTCTCATTGGCTGGAATATTTCCGGCACCCTGTGCTCCGTAGGCCAAAGCAGGCGGGATTACGAAGAGACGGCGTCCGCCAATTTTCATTCCAGGAATGCCTTGCTGCCATCCTGCAATTAGATTAGCCAATGGCGCTGTGAATGGTTGTGCAGTCCATGAAGTTTGATAGACAACGCCGGTCTTCCACGACATGACGACATATTGGGCAGTGACAGTCGAAGAGGAGACCGCGGCCTTACCCTTTCCAACAATTATGTCCTTTGTGATGAGTTTTGTGGGCGCTGCGCCGTGCGGCTTTCCAATGACTGGAGCAACTCCAGCATGAGCCGAAACAGAGGGTAGGGCTACCGTATTCACTTTTGCCTTTCCAGTTGCCTTGGGTGTTGCCGAAGCGGCTTGTGCCACGGATGGCAGGGCGACGCTAAAAGCTAATAGTCCAACCATTGCCACGCGAGCGACCTGCGATGGGTAAAAATTCATCAAGCTTCTCCTTCTAAAAGAGCCACGAAATCAGGTAGCGATAGTAGCAAACGCCTAGAGTACGGGTGTGTCAGACCAGAAGACCGAACGGCTCATCAACCTTACGATGGCGCTCCTTGCCACTAAGCGTTTTCTCAGCAAGGGTGAGATTTTTCAGCAGGTGGCTGGGTACGAAGGGACGACCGAAACAAAAGAGCGCATGTTCGAGCGCGACAAGGACGACCTGCGCAAACTCGGAATTTCTATCCAGGTCGGCACTCACGATCCGCTCTTTGACGATGAACCGGGTTATCGAATTCTGGAGAGCGAATACGAACTCGATATAGGAGAACTCAGCCCAACGGAGTTGTCGTATCTCTCGTTGGCGGCAACTATCTGGCGCAATCAACTCTTCTCATCTAGCGGCGCCTTAGCCTTGGTAAAACTCGATGCTCTCGGTGGTACCGCTCTACGCGAAGATTTCGGTCATGCCACGCTCTCGCTGGAGAACGAAACCCCACTTTTCCCCGCGCTCTGGGGCGCGCTCACCGAATCCCAAAACATTTCTTTCACGTACCGTAGCAAGATCACCAGTACACGACATATCTCGCCTTATGGCTTAACGCTCTGGCACGGTACTTGGTATTTGGCTGGCAAGGATCTCGAGAAGAACGAAATGCGAGTATTTCGAGTATCTCGCATAACTTCCGAAATTACCCGCGAAGGCCGGGCTGGAGCATTTACAGTTCCAGATGATTTCAGCATTGAAAAGCATCTCATTATGTTGACCCCAGAACCAGAAACTCCTTTTATTGCGCGCGTCCGCGTGGGTCGTTGTCACAGCCTGCGATCTAAATCAACAGTTACTAATATCGACGCTGAATGGGATCGGCTGGAATTCACGCTAGGCAACAACTGGCGCGAAGAGATACTTTGGTTCGGCGCGGACATTTTGCTAGAGAGTCCAAGCGAGAACGTGACGGAGATCGTGGCACTGTTGCGGAGCAAGCTATGAGCGAGACTGCACTCGACCGGGTAGCACGCGCCCTCAACTTAATCCCATTTATCGCCAACAATCCTGGGCTATCTGTTGTCGAAATAGCGGCGCGATTCAATTCATCACCGACGCAGATTTCTAAAGATCTCTCGCTTCTACATATGTGTGGACTTCCTGGCTACACACACCTTGAATTACTGGATATAGATTACGAAGATCCGGATTACATCTCGGTGACGGAGGCTCAAGTATTAGACCAGCCCCGTTCGCTTACACAGGTTGAAGCGCTAACACTTGTTCTCGGGCTGCAACTCCTCGGTGAACTTGCATCCGATCAGGGCGAAGCACTTGCTATCGCTGCTTTGCAGAATCGAATTAGTAGCCTCTTTGGAGAACAGTTGGCTAGAAAAGTGACCGTGGCAGATGCAATAGTTGATTCGCCTATTGCAAGAAGGATTTCACAATCCATCTCTCTTCATCAACACTTAATCATCCACTACAACTCGGCATCGAGTGACTCAGTAAGCGAACGCAAAATATTTCCTCTGGAAATTATTTACCATAACGGAATTGGATATTTGAATGCATTTGCCACCGGGGCGGGGGAGTTGCGGACATTCCGATTAGATCGCATCGATGAAATATCCGTAGGTGAAGCCGATCCAGACTTTGTCGAGGCGGTAGTGCGTCAGGAACGCGACCAAAAATCGAGTGAAATTGAAATTGAGATGGGTCGCGATGGCTTCTTCTTTATGGAAAAACATAACGAAATTGTTACCTCCTTTCACGAGATCGGGGAGCGTTTTCGAATAACGTTAAGAGTCACCTCAGGTGAGTGGATAACCCGTACATTGTTAGCCTGGCCCAGCCAGATCACCATCGTGCGCCCCGCCGAACTGGCGGAAGCAATTCGGGAACGAATTGCCAGCGCCCTAGCCAATTACCACTAAGATTGACCTACCTCGAGATTGGAATATAAATGGGAGACCTTAAGCCCTGGCACATTGTTATTGTCGTACTTGTCTTTGTCGTTCTCTTTGGAGCGAAACGGCTTCCAGATTCGGCCAAGTCGGTAGCCAAGTCACTCCGTATTTTCAAGGACGAGTTGAAGACACCGGAAGAGAAAAAGTCAGATGGCGGTTCTTCTTCTACACCTTCCAACTAGGAAGTAGTCGGTGACCACTGAAGATAGTGGTCGGATGTCATTGCTGGAGCACTTTAAAGAGCTTCGCAAGCGCACTGTCCGTTCTGCTCTCGCAATCGCAGTATTCGGAATTTTCGGCTGGGTTTTTTATACCAAGATAGTTCGAATCCTGACTAAACCGGTCTGCGATCTATCGTTGTCTCAGTCAACTCCGCACCACTGTGGAGTTCTCTATATTGATGGGGTTCTCGGACCTCTTAATCTGCAGATCTCCGTGGCGATCGTTTCGGGAGTCATTCTCGCCTCGCCCATCTGGCTGTACCAACTTTGGGCCTTTGTATCTCCGGCTCTCCACAATCGAGAGAAGAAGTATTCGATCTTCTTCATCGCCGTAGCAACCCCTTTCTTTGTAGCGGGCGCAGCACTTGCGTATTGGATCTTGCCGTTGGCAATCCGCGTCCTTCTGGGATTTACTCCGACAACGCTGAGCAACCTGATTAAATTTAGTGATTACCTCACCTTCGTGCTGCACCTCATTCTGGTCTTTGGCCTCGCCTTTGAACTGCCCGTCCTTCTGGTATCGCTCAATTTTGCCGGCGTGCTATCCGGTCGATCCATTCTCAAACCTTGGCGAATCGCGGTCTTCGGTATAACTCTCTTCTCATCGACCTTCGTACCAACGAGCGATCCGCTCACCATGGGCGCGTTGGCGCTGCCTCTTGTGGGATTCTATTTCGCGGCGGGTGGCCTCGCGCTTCTCAATGATCGCCGCAGGGCGAAGAAGATCGTAGAGTGAAAGCTCTTGTAGTCATCAACCCACGCGCGGGTGGTGGCAAGGGATCCGCTATGGGAGCCAAGGTACGTTCGCACTTTGCAGACCGCGATGACTCCATCCTCTACATTGAAACATCGTCCTTGCAGGAATCTCTCAACGCGGTAACACAAGCATGTTCATCTTCTACATTCGACGCTCTGATTTGCGTTGGGGGAGATGGTCTCATCCACGATCTTTTACCTGCCCTCATTGCAAATGATCTCCCTCTCCTGGTAATTCCATCCGGGACCGGAAATGATTTTGCTAGAACTCTAGGTTTACATGGTCAGAAGCTTTCTCTCATCCTGGCCCAACCCGCGCTCTCGAAGCCTTCCCATATAAATGTGGGGATTATCAAACACGGCGAGCAAGAAACTCCTTTCGTACAAATTTTGAGCACCGGCTTTGATTCGGTTGTGAACGAACATGCTAATAATTTCAAAGTTATCCGTGGAAAGATCAAATACATTATTGCGGTTCTCCAGAAGGTATGGGGATTTCGCGCTTTGAAATTTACTTTAGAGATTGATGGAGAAATTCGCCAGCAGAAAGCCATGCTGGTCTGTGTCGCAAATGGTCAGAGTTATGGTGGCGGAATGAAGATTGTTCCGCATGCGAAAAATGATGACGGTCTTCTCGATGTAATGATCGTCGATCGCGTCAATCCATTCCGACTGCTCATGGTCTTCCCTCGCGTCTTTTTTGGTACTCATGTGACGCATCCGAAAGTTCACTTTTCTAGCGGAACAAAGATCAAAATTTCGGGAGATACACAAGCATTCGCCGACGGGGAGAAGATCTCCGATTTGCCGGTCGAGATACGCATCTCTGGACATAGTTTGGCGGTCTACCGCTTATGAGTACACCTGCCGAACGTTATGCGGCAGCTCAGTTAAGAAATTCATTTAAAGCAACAAACGAATTTGCGGAGAAATTTGATTTCCCGCTCGATGACTTCCAAATAAGTGGTTGTCACTCCCTAGAGGCTGGCAGGGGAGTGCTTGTCGCTGCTCCCACCGGAGCGGGTAAGACCGTAGTCGGGGAGTTCGCGGCATTTCTCGCGATGAGCCAAGGTAAGAAGTGTTTTTACACAGCGCCGATTAAGGCCTTGTCTAACCAGAAATTTTCGGATTTCAAGGAGATGTTCGGAGAAGCGAATGTTGGTCTTCTCACCGGTGATACCAGCATCAATTCTGAGGCCAATATCGTCGTAATGACGACTGAAGTTCTACGAAATATGATCTACGCTGATTCACGAACTCTTAACAACCTGCAATTTGTCGTCATGGATGAAGTTCATTACCTGGCTGACAAGTTTCGCGGGGCCGTCTGGGAAGAGATCTTGATCCATCTTCCAGAAAGCACTCAAGTAGCCTCCCTCTCCGCAACCGTTTCAAATGCTGAGGAGTTCGGCGACTGGCTCAATGAGGTTCGCGGAAACACCGATGTCATCGTCTCGGAGACTCGTCCCGTTCCGCTCTACCAACACGTTCTCTTTCATAATCGCCTCCTGGATCTCTTTGTCGACGATGGACGGGTCAACCCAGAGATCGTGCGACTGGAAAAGGAGAGCTACCGCAATGTGCGTGCTGCATCAGGCGCCCACAAGGGTCGCAACTCGGGATGGAATGACCGGGGCCCCCAGGTAAAGCAATTAGGACGAGCTGAAGTGATTGAGAAACTCGACCGTGAAGGCTTATTGCCGGCGATTACCTTCATCTTCTCGCGCAATGCCTGCTCCGCCGCGGTTCATCAGTGTTTGGTGGCGGGGATCCGCCTTACCAATGCAGAAGAACGCAGCATCATTCGTGAAATTGCCTTTCGAGCTACTTCTAATATTCCCGAGGAAGATCTCGTTGTACTGGGGTTCGCAGAGTGGCTCGATGGATTAGAGCGCGGAATCGCTGCGCACCATGCAGGTCTCCTTCCGGCCTTTAAAGAGACGGTCGAAGAACTCTTTCAACGGGGTCTTGTGAAGTGCGTCTTTGCTACCGAGACTCTGGCACTCGGAATCAATATGCCTGCTCGTACCGTAGTGCTAGAGAAACTTGTGAAATGGAATGGCGAGGCGCACGTTGCTATCTCTCCCGGTGAGTTCACTCAATTAACCGGTCGCGCTGGTCGACGTGGGATTGACGTTGAAGGTAACGCAGTAATTTTGTGGAGCAAAGAGATCGATTCAGGTTCTGTCGCTGGATTGGCATCCACTCGTACCTATCCACTCAAGAGTAGTTTTAAACCGACATACAACATGACGATTAATTTGATCTCACGATTTGGAAGCGTGAACGCTCGTGAGTCGCTGGAGTCATCTTTTGCACAATATCAAGCCGATAAGGCCGTGGTTGGGCTAGCGCGACAAATTAAGAGAAATCACAATGCAATCGCAGAACTGCGCGAGACGATGATCTGTCATGCTGGAGATTTTGAGGAGTACGCCGAGATTCGTTCTGACATTAAGGCGGTAGAGAAATCTTTTGCAAAGCTCACCAAAGCTAAGAGAGTAGTGGCCGAGGATGAACTTATTGCTGCCCGCAAGGCGCTGCGAACTCATCCCTGCCATTCGTGCGGAGATAGAGAGTCGCACTCTCGGATCGCCGAAAGAGTCGATCGACTCGTTCGTGAAACTCGAGGGCTTGAGGAACGCGTGAGCACCCGTACCGATCTCATCGCAAAGCGCTTCGACAAGGTCCAAATCATGCTCGAGCGTTCTGGTTATCTCAAGAATGGCTTGATAACCGAGTGGGGCACTCTCTTGGCAAAGATTTATGGTGAGACAGATCTTCTCATTGCAGAACTCATAAAGCGCGGTAGTTTCGATACCCTCAATGGACCAGAAATGGTTTCTGTTCTCTCAGCGCTCGTCTTTGAAGCGCGCCGCGATGAATCTCCAAAAATTCCCAAGGGCGCTGTTGAGGAGTCACTCAATGACCTCATCCACCAATGGTCGATTATCCATAGCAATGAGATCGAAATTGGCCTGGAGCCAATGCGAGAACCGGATCGAGCATTCTGCTGGGTCTCTTACCGCTGGGCAAGTGGTCATTCACTGGGAGCGATTCTCAAGGGCACCGAATTAACTGTCGGAGATTTTGTACGTTCCATGAAGCAAATTATTGATTTGTTACGACAGATAGGAAACGCATCGCCCCATCTCGCGCAGACCGTTGAGAATGCGCTAAAACGTATTGACCGTGGAATTATTTCTTATGCAGGTATCGTCGGATGACGCTCTTACTTCTTGACAGCGCTTCGCTCTGGTATCGAGCCTTCTTCGGAATGCCAGATACTCTGCTTTCACCCAGCGGTGAACCGGTCAACGCCATCAAGGGCTTTCTTGATATGTCAGCGCGATTAATTAATCAGTACCAGCCTTCTCGTCTGGTTGCATGTCTTGAAGGAGATTGGCGTCCTAGTTGGCGCGTAGAACTATTTCCTGGCTACAAGGCCAATCGTGTTGATGAGAGCGGCGAAGAGGAAGAACCAGACACGTTGGGACCGCAGATTCCAATTCTCCTCGATATTTTGGAGGCCTTTGGAATTCCCATGGTCGGGGTAGATGATTACGAAGCCGATGACATCATGGCCACCTTCAGTGTCAAAGAGCGGGGTCCTACATTCGTTGCCACGGGCGACCGCGATCTCTTTCAGTTGGTAGACGACAAACGTCGCGTAAAAATTGTTTACCTTGCTAAAGGGATAGCGAATCATGATCTCGTTGATAGAGCGTGGATCAAGAATAGATACGAGATACCGGGGGATAGGTACGCCCTCTTTGCAATGCTCCGTGGTGATGCATCTGACGGTCTACCTGGAGTCAGGGGAATCGGCGAAAAAGGCGCTGCGCATATTGCGAATCATTTTGCGACGATTGAAGATGCGTTGGCAGCCGCACACGCAGCCGACGAGAAACTCACCCCAGCGCTACGCAAGAAATTAATCGAAGGCTCAGATTATGTTGCTATCGCTCCGAAATTGGTGCATTGCGCCCTGGATGTACCCATTCCGTCGATGTCTATCGCTATGCCAACGCGTCCCATTGATATGGCGCAGATCTGGCAGTATAAAGAGCGGTATGGACTCGGCACATCTATTGATCGCATGATTGCGGCACTCAATTGGTAGCTTCTAGGACTCTGGTCGTGGTTCCGACCTACAATGAAATCGCGAATATCAGCGATGTAATTCTCAGGTTGAAGTCCGCTAGCGCCGAAGTCGACATCCTTGTTGTTGATGATAATTCCCCCGATGGAACAGGCGCATTGGCAGATTCTCTTGTCGACTCGCGTACTCACGTCTTGCACAGATCGGAGAAAGGCGGGTTAGGCCCGGCTTATCTTGCTGGCTTTACCTGGGGTTACGATCGAGGTTACGAGTATTTTGTGGAGATGGATGCAGATGGAAGCCATCAACCGGAGGAGATTTCCAGATTGCTCGCGGCCGCCCCAGGGCATGATTTGGTCTTGGGAACTCGTTGGATGCCTGGTGGTCTAGTGCTCAATTGGCCGATTTCGCGGCGATTGATATCCCGATTTGGCACCCGATATGCATCGCTAGCCCTGGGATTATCCTTCCGCGATTTAACCAGCGGATATCGACTTTTAAGTCGCCAACTCATTGAAGACATTTTCACATCACAATTGACGACAATTGGTTATGGGTTCCAAATTGAGATTGTTCGCATCGCGAACGCTCATAAGCGAATCATCGTTGAAGTACCGATTACATTCGTCGAAAGGGTCGCTGGCAACTCAAAGATGAGCGGAAAAATCGTCGTCGAGGCATGGAGGAAGACGACGCTCTGGGGTTTCCAACGTATGGTATATCGCCGATAATCTACATTATGTAAAGTAAAAAGTTTAGCCGTTGATAGCCAACTCCTCGATCGGCGTACATGAGCAGACCAGATTGCGATCTCCATATACCCCATCGATACGTCCTGTAGCGGGCCAATACTTGCCCTTATGGGCCATCTCAGGGTCAGTTCCCAGCGGATATGCACCCATCTCGCGTGAGTACTTGCGATCCCAGTCAGCGCGTAAAAGGTCGCTATCCGTGTGCGGCGCAAAGCGCAATGGAGACTCCTCAATGGTTATTTCGCCATGTTCGATATCGGAAATTTCCGCTCTAATCGAGATCATCGCGTTGATGAAGCGATCGAGCTCGCCAATATCTTCGGACTCCGTCGGTTCAATCATCAAGGTTCCGGGAACCGGGAAACTGACAGTTGGGGCATGGAAGCCATAATCCATCAAACGCTTCGCGACGTCATCGACGGTAGCGCCAGTCTTCTTGGTGATTTCGCGTAAATCCACGATGCACTCGTGGGCGATATATCCGTGGGTGCCCTTATATAGAACAGGGAAATGTGGATCCAACTTCCGGGCGATGTAATTGGCGGAAAGGATGGCCACCTCGGTCGCGCGTGTAAGTCCATCTCCCCCCATCATCTGGATGTAACTCCAAGAGATTGGCAGGATTCCCGCTGAACCAAATGGTGCCGAGCTAACTGGTCCCGGACCGCTGCTAGATCCCACCGTGAGATCAAGCGGATGGTTAGGTAAATACGGCGCGAGGTGTGCACGGGAAATGACAGGGCCAACACCCGGTCCCCCACCGCCATGCGGGATACAGAAAGTTTTATGGAGATTGAGATGAGAAACATCTGCCCCAAATTTTCCGGGTTGAGCAAGTCCTACGAGAGCATTCAGATTTGCACCATCAACATAAACCTGACCGCCGGCATCGTGTACTAATCCGCAGATTTCCGAGATAGCTTCTTCAAACACTCCATGTGTCGATGGATAAGTAACCATGAGAGCAGCGAGGCGATCGCTGTACTCCCCGATCTTAGTTTTCAAATCATCAACTGAAACATTTCCTGCTTCATCACAGGCAACAACGACAACTTTCATTCCAGCCATAACCGCACTGGCGGCATTTGTTCCATGGGCACTCGACGGAATCAAACAGATATCTCGATCCGTCTCGCCTTTGTGATCGAGGAAATTGCGAATTGCTAAGAGACCGGCAAACTCACCTTGCGAACCCGCGTTAGGCTGCAACGACACAGCGTCGTACCCAGTAATCGCGATTAACCAATCCGAGAGTTCTTGAATGAGCCGGCGAAAACCTAGGCTCTGTCCGGCTGGGGCAAATGGGTGGAGCGAGGCAAATTCTGGCCAGGTAACAGGAATCATCTCAGTCGTGGCGTTCAACTTCATGGTGCATGAACCGAGTGGAATCATGCTGCGATCTAGCGCCAGGTCTCTATCGGAGAGAATTCGAATGTAGCGCAACATCGCGGTTTCAGAGTGATACGTATTGAAAATTCGGTGAGTGAGAAATTTAGCTCCGCGCTTGAGTTCAGAAGGCACTCCCCCTTCACTCTTAGTCAACGAGGCAGAGAAAATCGCCAGCAGGTCAGCGATGTCGCGCTCCGTTACGGTTTCATCGAGAGAGATTCCAACGCTCTCCTCGGAAACCTTGCGAAGATTAATTCCACTCTCTGCAGCGCTTTTGATAATCTCAGATGCCTTAACTTGATTGACAACGAAGGTATCGAATATTTCGCCTTGAGCGCTCTTGAATCCTTGTGCGAGAAGCGAACCTCGTAACGTATGAGCGTGATTTCTGATGCGGTTCGCAATTGATTGCAAACCATCTGGCCCATGCCACATCGCATAAAAGCCCGACATGACAGCCAGTAAAACTTGAGCGGTACAAATATTCGAAGTCGCCTTATCGCGGCGAATGTGCTGCTCTCTTGTCTGCAGGGCCAACCTAAATGCAGGATTGCCATGTACATCAAGACTCTGACCAACTAAACGACCAGGTATTGAACGCTCTAGACCTAAGCGAACCGCCATGAATCCGGCGTGTGGTCCTCCGAAGCCCATTGGCACACCAAAGCGTTGCGCAGATCCAATAGCTACATCGGCGCCATACTCCCCCGGTGATTTGTAGAGTGTGAGAGATAATAGATCGCAAGCAACAATGGCTAGAGCTCCAACTTTATGAATCGCGGCAATAGCGGGAGCGAGATCGAAAATCTGACCGTATGTCGAGGATTGCGTAATGATGGCGCCAAAGATCGCTTCTTCCATATCCTGCAAAGTTTCTTGCGTGCCTTCAATAATTGCAATCTTCAGCGGCTTGGCTCGCGTGTGAATAACTGCTTTTATCTGCGGATGTAAATGTGAATCAACGAAGAATGCCGCCTCATCGCTTCCCGTCCATACGCGCCTAGCTAAAGTCATCGCTTCAGCTGCGGCAGTCGCTTCATCGAGCATCGACGCATTAGCGATAGGCAACGACGTTAAATCGCCGACAACGGTCTGAAAAGCGAACATCGCTTCTAGTCGACCTTGACTAATCTCCGGCTGATACGGCGTGTATGCCGTGTACCATGCGGGGTTCTCTAAGATATTGCGGAGTACAACTGGCGGAGTAATCGTTCCGTAATACCCCACTCCAATGTACGAGCGCATCACCTTATTTTCAGATGCAAATTCTCGCAACCTTTTGATCGCAGCGACTTCAGATATACCAGCCGGAAGAAGGTTGACCAGCTTTTCGCGCATTGCAATATTCTCGGGAACTACTTTTTTGATAAGAGCATCTAGAGTCGGTTCGCCGATCTCGGCCAACATCGATGAAATCTCTCTTTGGTCTGGCCCGATATGGCGATCTACAAAGTTCTCGCGTAAAGACACCTGTCCCCCTTAAGGATGAAAAAATCTCCTAGACAAGGATAAGAGTTTTATGCCCCCTTGCGCTTCCTCCGTAGGGCTAATTCATCATTACTTGATGTGATAATGGACCCATCAGTTCCAGACTCGCCTTGTAGATTAGCTAGCGATCCTTCAACTTCATTCCAGACCTTGTTGATTGCTATTCCGAAGACTCCCTGCCCGCCCTGCAGCAAATCGATAATTTCATCGGGCGAATTGCATTCATAAATCGAGACCCCGTCGCTCATGAGAGTCATGCTCTCCAGGTCTGCCACTCCCCTCTTGCGCAGGTGCTCGACCGCGATGCGAATGTTCTGCAGCGAGACCCCGGTATCGAGTAGTCGCTTGACGATCTTTAAAACGATGATGTCTCTAAAACTATAGAGGCGCTGCGAACCTGATCCAGCTGCGCTCTTGATACTTGGCGAGATGAGATCAGTGCGAGCCCAATAATCGAGCTGTCGATAGGTGATTCCCGCTGCAACGCATGCTGTTGCACCACGGTAGCCGACCTCTGGGGTTACATCGCTCATCATGACTCACTTCTTAGGAAAGAAGGCCGAAGGGGATCGGCACCAGTTAAGAGTAGAACTCCCCCTCCTAAAATGGGGATAGCGACACGAGAAACTTTAAACCTTTACTTGAGGCTTAGGATTTCTACGAGGCAAAATCCTCGGGATTGATCTGATCGAGGAACTCACGGAACTTCTCTACCTCATCCTCAGATTGATCCGGTATCTCGATGCCAGCCTTGGAGAAGAGGGATTCAGCCGCGCTGATGGGTGCACCTGCCCGTAGGGCCAGGGCGATGGCATCGCTGGGGCGAGCCGAAATCGTGATAGCTCCCTCTAAATGGAGCTCGGAGTAGAAGACCCCGTCAATAAGGTCGGTGATCTCAACGCGCTCCACCTTTGCATTCAAGATGTGAAGGGCTGATGTAAACAGGTCGTGGGTCAGTGGCCGGGTCGGAACCAGACCTTGTTGTGCGAAAGCGATAGCCGAGGCCTCGACGGCACCCACCCAGATGGGGAGGTAGCGAATTCCATCTACCTCTTTGAGTAAAACGATGG
Source organism: uncultured Actinomycetes bacterium (assembly GCA_903867285.1). Lineage (GTDB taxonomy): Bacteria > Actinomycetota > Actinomycetes > Nanopelagicales > Nanopelagicaceae > PALSA-747. Next base: position 13,879 of record CAIPQX010000132.1, read on the forward strand.
GTTGATTCGAGGGCATCTCGATGCGTACGCCTACTACTTCAACTGGAATGCTCATAAAAGTCTTCTACTTTGCGCGATGGAGACCGGCGCGCACCAAGGAGGCATGGAGCTTGACCGAGAGAGATGCCAATTCATTGGCTACCTCATCGGCGCGTGCCTTGGCATCGGAGCTCTTCTGACGCAGGATCGGTGAGATGACCTGCTCAACCAAACCGACCTCTCGGTCAGCAGCAGATTTGAAGGAGCGTAGATGGCGGGCTTCTATTCCAAAGGCCGCAATCGCGGCGATGATCCGAGCTACCGCAAGGGCGTCGGCGTCGTAGTAACGCCCACGAATTGTGATCAAGCCGAAGGACTCGACCTCCGTCAACTGCTCATCCGTCAGTTCTGACGACTCCAGCAGCTCAGAGCGAGAGAGGCGGAGTTCGCTCTCACCAGCAAAGTGGCCGGGGGCAAACTCACCATCGACCGTTGCCAAGCGAGGGGTGGCGCTGCCACCAGGTAGCGCAGCAGGTTCTAACCCTCTATCGAGGGCATCCAAATTCTCTTTAATGACGCGCAAAGGAAGGTACTGATCACGCTGAGCAGTGAGGACGTAACGTAAACGCTCAAGATCGACTCCCGTGAATTTGCGGTAGCCCGACGGCGTCCGCTGCGGCTCAATGAGCCCCTCAGATTCCAAAAAGCGAATCTTCGAGATCGTTATATCGGGGAAATCTCCACGTAGTTTTCCAAGCACTTCTCCAATGCTTAGATATGCGCGCGCTGGAACCGCCATTAGTTCGCCCTCCCCTTGAAATATGTCAATCTGAATTTTCCAATTTGAATCTCATCTCCGATGGCCAACCTCGACTCTTGCACTTGATGTGCATTGAGGTAACTGCCGTTGAGACTTCCTAGATCTACCACTTGAAAATCTCCCTGCGCCGTACGAGAGATCTTGGCGTGCTTTCGTGAAACCGTGACATCATCCAAAAAGATTTCGCTCTTTGGATCCCGGCCAATAAATGTTTCATCAGAATCTATGAGAAAACGTGCGCCTTTATTTGGTCCGGCAATAACGATTAACATCGCTGAACGTTGTGGTAACTGACTTACTATTTCTCGCTCTTCCAAAGATAAGACTGAAAATATCTCTTCGAGTGGGCGGGGCTTTGGAACCGATCGAAGTGCGGATAGGTGAATAGTTGAGGTGAGATCAGGCTTCGCGGGATCATCGGGAGCTTTTGAATCGTTCACTTCTCCCCCTCCTTTAAGACCGAGATTAACCTTCAATCTCTATCTTGACTAGAGGCTGACACTATTGATCGCCTGCAGAAAAATCAAGCCGTTAGGGCTTCGTACTCCGCGCTCGAGAGCAGATCAGTTGCCGGCGCAGAAATTTCAATCTCTGCAATCCACCCTGCCGTGTAAGGATCTTGGTTGAGCAATTCGGGATTGGCATCTAGTGCGGGATTGACAGATTTCACGATTCCAGTAAGAGGTGAATAGATCTCTGATACCGATTTCGTTGATTCCACTTCGCCACATACTTCGCCAGCCTTGACGCTCTGGCCAACCTTCGGGAGTTGGATGTAAACGATGTCTCCGAGGGCACCTTGTGCAAAATCAGTAATACCAATCTGGAAGGTGGTCGCTGAACTCTCGCGAACCCACTCGTGCTCCTTTGTGTATTTCAAATCTGCTGGGATGCTAGACATGCTTTCTCCTCTGCTCGGACGCGGCAATTCTTGAATAATCTACTGCAGCTAGAAGGTACAACCCTATCCCCCATATCGCAAACCCCCATCCAAGTGAATGAGCAAATACACCCCAGTTAGTCGGGCTACTCAGCAGGAGGAATGGGAAGGCGTATAAAAGGTTAAAGGTAGCCATCTTGCCCAAGAAGGTGACGGAGAATACTTTTCCCGTGCGTTGTCTGTAGATTGCCAGCAGTAGAGCCATGTAAATATCACGAGCCGCAAGAACTACAACCATCCACCAAGGAATGTAATGTTTGAGCGCCAATCCGATAATGGTCGCCGCTATATATAGGCGATCAATGGTCGGATCCATCGCGGCGCCTAGTTTTGATTCCTGGTGCAACCAGCGTGCGACTTTCCCGTCAAAGTAA
>CAIPQX010000133.1 GCA_903867285.1 uncultured Actinomycetes bacterium
CCCATGACAGCTAGTTCAGTTGGTAGATAGGTCATCAGGATATGTTTTCCGAGCGAAGGAGCCGAACCGGCACTAGTCACATAAGAGCGCCGTCCATGAGAATCGATGATTGGACTCTTGTCCAGCATCAAGATTGGTTCCTTGCCCAGCATGTAGCGCTTCTCCCCCGTTGATGATGTGTGATCATCGACAAAAAGCGAAACGAGAGATGTAAGAGGTGCAGCGCTGCGATGCTTTTCATGAGCCGCACGACCAATAAAGTCCTGTTCCTTAAGTTTTGGACTTTGCATACCTGCTTCAACCACGTTGTACTCGGTTTCGAGCTCTGCGCCATAAGCGCGATAACTCTTTTCCAGGCGTCCCGTAGTGCCGTAAAGCCCAATTCCTGCGGGAATAAGTCCATGGCTCTTGCCGGCTTCCCAAATCATCTCCCAGAGCTTGGCGCCTTGATCGATAGGAATATAAAGCTCCCAACCGAGATCTCCGACGTAGGAGATTCGAGATGCCAGAACGCTCAGCGGTCCGACCTCGATCATCTTGCAGGTGCTGAATTTAAAGGCATCCTTGGAAACATCATGAGATGTTATCGCCGCAAGAATCTCACGAGCCTTTGGTCCCCAGATTCCGATTGTCGTGTAATTAGAGGTCAGATCAACTATTTGCGCTGAACCATCTGCTGGCAACTGATCCTTAAACCATTTCTTATCTGCCATGCCATGTGCTCCACCCGTAACCACGCGGAAATGGTCAGCACCTAAACGCATGATAGTTAAATCAGATTTGAAGCCTCCATTGATTCCAAGGACTGGTGTGTACACAACACGACCGATGGCGACATCCATCTGGCGCAAGGCAACTTTTTGTACGACTGAGAGCGCGCCAGGACCAGTGACATCGAAGATTACGAATGCACTGAGATCAACTACAGCTGCGGTTTCGCGCATCTGCAAATGTTCAGCATTGATGATAGGAGACCACCAACGAGATTCCCATTCCGCTGTTCGTGGCATTACCTTGTCGCCGAACTTTTCCACTAAATGCTTATTAGATTCATACCAGAATGGGCGCTCCCAACCTGCAGTCTCATAGAAAACAGCGCCCAGCTCTTTCTCGTGAGCGTAGAAGGGAGATAGACGTACATTGCGATTGCTCGACCACTGCTCATTTGGATGCACGATTCCGTACATCTTGTTGAAACCTTCATCACAGCGAGCCTTGATGTGATACGTCATCTTCTGGTGCTCATGAAAACGAGCGACATCTGATGAATGCAAATCAATCTCGGATTCGCCGAGCACCATCCATTCGGCAATTGACTTGCCAAATCCTGGACCTTCTTTAACCCAAATGGCCGATGCTGTCCACAAACCTTTAACTTCAGGAGTCTCTCCAACTATCGGATTGCCATCTGGAGTGAGAGAGAGAATTCCATTGATCGCATATTTCTCGCGAACATTTTCATCACCAATGATTGAAGGCATCAGTTCGAGAGAGTGCTCATCTTGAATATCGAAATCTTCTTGCGTGAAGGGAAATTCCGTTGGAGAGAGAGCTGCCGCGGCATTGGAAGGAATGTCTTGTGGGGTGTACAAGATTGGTCGGTGTGCATATGAACCAACTTCAAGTCCGGTTCCATGTTGGCGCTCATACATATTCGTGTCCATATCGCGAATGATCGGCCACTCGATATCGCCTCTGGAATCCTTGAAGAATGGAACTGGGCCAATATCTTTCATCTGGTGCACGGCAGGGGTGAGCGGAATATAAGCGCCAGCCATTGCCGCGAGTTTTGGACTCCAGCAACCAGTGGCAATTACAACGTACTCAGCCTCAATATCTCCATGGTCAGTGCGAACCCGTGTGATACGACCGTTCTCTACATCCATACCTAAAACTTCAATGTTTGCAAAAGTTTGCAAGGCCCCCATTGCGACTGCATCTTCGCGCATAAGAGTTCCGCAGCGGAGTGAATCTACAACGCCAACAGATGGGGTGTAGAAGCCACCTAAGATCACGGTTTCATCGATATAGGGAACCAATTTCTTTATCTCTGTCGGAGTAAGGACCGCGGTATCCGCAACTCCCCATGAATGTGATGAAGACATCCGACGCTCAAGTTCTTGCATGCGCTCAGGAGTACGAGCAACTTCGATACCTCCGCATTCAGTGAAAGTTCCGCGCTCTTTGTATTGGCGCATCGAATCAGCGGTGATGGCGGTCATCTCTTTGGAATGATCCGTTGGAAAGATAAAGTTTGATGCGTGCCCGGTAGATCCACCAGGGTTTGGAAGTGGTCCCTTGTCGATCTGTACGAGATCGCGCCATCCCAGCCGCGCTAAATGGTAGGCAACGCTATTTCCGACAATACCGGCGCCGATAATTACGGCCTTTGCCTTTGCTGGAACTGTGCTCATTTTTCTTCCTTACTTTCCTTGGGTAGTGGCTTACAAACTCTTACGAAGACTTGTTTCAAATCCCTCGATATGTTCTCTCATCGCCTTGGCGGCAGCTGCGGGGTCATTGCGAGATATCGCTTCTAGCAGTGTGCGATGTTCGATGACCGCCTCGGCTAATCCAGCCACTTGATCCAAAGCTAAGAACCAGATCCGAAGGGCATGGCCGTAATAGTTATCGAGCGAGGATGCTAAAAATTCGTTATGAGTGCATTGATAAATATGGTGATGAATCCGTTGATCCAGTCCAATTAACTTCGCCATATCCGGCAAACCTTTAATCGCCTTAATTTCATTAATTAATTCCGAGGTGATGACGTGGTCAGCCGCGGTGGAACGCAGTGCAGCCAGTTCGGCAGCCTTAATCTCCAAGACTGCTCGTACCTCAGAGATTGCTGCTAAATCTTTGACATCGACACTGGAGACGAACATTCCGCGACGGGGATACACCTCAACCAACCGCTCATTAGCCAATGCGCGCAACGCTTCCCGAATAGGAGTTCGCCCAAATCTCAACTTGGCCATCAATTCACTCTCGCTGATCAGAGAGCCAGGTTTGAGTTCCAAGCGAATAATCATTGTGCGAATGGCGACATAGGCCTCTTCGGATAGCGAAGAGCTCTCGCGGGAGAAGATATGAATCGGCTGCGTCACGGTTTGATGATATATCAGTCTTCGTCGAATTGATACACA
>CAIPQX010000134.1 GCA_903867285.1 uncultured Actinomycetes bacterium
CTCTTTCTGTCCGCGCTCTACCTCAGAGAGATAACCCAGTGAGACACGGGCGCTTTTGGCGCCATCGCGCAGGGTGCGGCCTTGCGCGATGCGCGATGCGCGCAGCGCAGAACCTATGTGGGAGCGGAGAAGAATCACGGGATAAGGATACGGGAAAAGGTGGCTAAAGCGCTCTCTAATGTTGCGTGGCGAATTGCGGCGCGATCGCCTGAAAGTGCGAGTTGCACGCTCACGGTGCCGGCGCGGCTATCGATCGCAATCCATACCGAACCCGCTTTTTGATCATATGCCCGCCCGGGGCCAGCAACTCCGGTCGTGGAAATCGCGTAATCGCTCTTAAATTGCGCTCGTGCGCTCTGCGCCATGGTGATTGCCACCTCTTCAGAGACGGCGGTGTACTTATTCAAAATCCGCTTTGCTACCCCTAGGAATTTTGTCTTACTTACATCGTTGTAAGTAATAAATCCGCCCTGATAAACCGCGGAGGAACCTGGAACCGAGGTAAAAAGTTCGCCCAATCCCCCACCGGTAATCGATTCGGCGGTGGCCAAGGTTAAACCTTTGCGCTTCATGAGTTTGATGATGGCTGTGACATCGAGATTAGCGCTCACTTGCGAATGACCTTTTTAAAGTAGTCGAAGCCGGTCGTCAAGGTAATGGTGATTGTCGCCGCCATAAAGATATCGCGGGGAATATGTAGCCAGCTCGGCAGAGGCAGAATGTAGAAACCGATTCCAAAACCCTGCATCATGGTCTTGAGCTTGCCGCCCTTGCTCGCTGGGATGACTCCGCCCCTAATGACAGCCAAACGTAAAAGGGTAACTGCGACCTCGCGGAAGAGAATCACAAGCGTGACCCACCACCACAATTTTCCTTGAATCGATAATCCAATCATTGCAGTGCCTATCGCCGCCTTATCGGCGACCGGATCCAAAAATGTTCCAAAACTTGTTACTTGGTTGCGAGAGCGAGCGAGTCGACCATCCATCAAATCGGTGACGCCGACGAGAAAGAATCCAGTCCAGGCAATTACTCGCCAGAGTGAAGAGTCTCCGCCATCTTTAAAGAGCGCATAGGCGCAGAATGGGAGCGCGAGCAACCGCAGCACGGTGAGTGCATTCGGTAGGTTCAGCGTTCTTGGAGGTGGAGTGCTCATTGGTGCCATGGTACCTGCCACCGCGAAGGTTTGCGTGCAGGCAGAGATTTAAGGTGATTTAGCCTTGGGAAGAAGCCCCTGGACCAAACTGAAGATGGACAACTTCTCCTCGAGTGCCTGGAGCACCTGCATCTACGCCATTTACATTGAGATTGACGGCGCCAGCATTGCCAATAGTTACATTAATAAGTTGGCTATCGCCGAATGACTGCGATGATCCTTTGGCGAGCATCCCACTAAAAATTTGGACTCCCGAACTATCCGTAACGGCGAGCCAGGTGGAGCCAAAACTTGCGGTAACCAATACTGATACCGGTGAAGTCTTAGTTGCAACGGCTGTTGTTCCAGCAAGATTGTCAGTTGTGGTCGGTGTCGAGGCAAGAGCCAATGCGGCGGTAGAAGGTTTGGCAGCGGGCTTCTTAGAAGAATGAATAAATGATGCGCCGGTTGGAACCGCAATCAAAAGAGCGACAACGACAGCGGCGGCTTTAGCCATTGTCCCGAAGGAGATTTTGCTTTCCTTGCGCGTCGCGGAAGTAGCATTATTTTCATTTAAGAGTTCGATCATTGGACGATTAAAATCTTGATTCATCGCATTGAACTCGTCAACAAGAAGGTTCTCATTCGCGTGCAGTGCACGTGCGATATTGCGGATATGTCCGCGCGCATATGTCAGGCCGCCAGATGAATCAAAATTATCATTTTCTAGATCGTTCAAGACGGTACGACGAACACAGATAATTTCAGAGAGCTCTTCAAGTGGCATGCCAACAGATTCACGTGCTTGGCGGAGAAGTATGCCTACTGACATCTGTGCCTCATTACTTGACTCATGCTCGGAGAAAACCAAGCCACAATCTGGGGGAAAGTGAGAACCTAAGGGTAAACCCCCAACGGCTCAGAGGCCAAATTATTTTGCTGAGAATGACCAGTCGTCTGAGCGCATGGTCGGCAAATTCACTTAAATGTAACCCTGAATCTGCTCTAGCAAGTCTGGCATTTGCTCGGCGTTAATCAGCACCTCGCGCGCCTTGGAGCCTTCAGATGGTCCCACGATGCCACGGCTCTCCATCAGATCCATGAGGCGTCCTGCCTTGGCGAAACCGACGCGCAATTTTCTTTGCAACATCGAGGTAGAACCAAACTGTGTGCCGACAACGAGTTGGATCGCTTGCAGTAATAGATCCATGTCGTCGCCAATATCATTTTCAATCTGCTTACTTACGGCCGGCGCATTGATATCCACTCTGAATACTGGTTGCGCTTGCGACTTCACATGATTCACAACTGCCTCTGATTCACGCTCCGAAACATATGCCCCTTGAATGCGCATCGCCTTGCTGGCGCCCATGGGAAGGAATAGCGCATCGCCTTGACCAACTAATTTCTCTGCACCGGGAGTATCCAAAATAACGCGCGAATCGGCAAGACTCGAAGTGGCAAAGGAGAGTCGGGAGGGGACGTTCGCCTTAATCAAACCAGTGACAACATCGACGCTCGGCCTCTGCGTTGCAATAACTAGATGAATTCCCGCAGCGCGCGCAAGCTGAGTAATACGAACAATGCTCTCTTCTACTTCGCGAGCGGCGACCATCATAAGGTCGGCCAACTCATCAATGATCACGAGCAGGTATGGGTACGGTTCGAGAATTCGCTCGCTGCCTTCGGGAGGAGCAACCTTCTTCGCCTTTACCGCTCTATTGAAATCATCGATATGGCGGAATCCGAAATGCGACAAATCGTCGTAGCGTTGATCCATTTCACGTACGACCCAAGCCAGAACATCTGCAGCCTTCTTGGGGCTTGTGATGATCGGGGCGATGAGATGCGGGATACCTTCATAGCTCGTGAGCTCAACGCGCTTTGGATCGATCATAACAAGACGTACTTCATCGGGGGTTGATCGCATCAAAATAGAAACAATCAAGGAATTAATCATCGATGACTTACCCGCGCCTGTTGCACCCGCAACGAGAAGGTGCGGCATCTTGGCCAAGTTCACGCAGATGAAATTGCCCTCAACATCTTTACCCAGAGCGACGACCATGGGGTGCGTCTCATTCATTGCGACAGAAGAACGCAGCACATCACCTAGCGCAACGATCTCGCGATCGGTATTGGGGATTTCGATTCCAACCGCGGACTTGCCGGGAATAGGCGAAAGAATACGAACATCACCGCTTGCCACCGCATAAGAAATATTCTTGGCGAGTGCAGTAATCGCTTCTACTTTCACTCCACCAGCTAACTCAACTTCATATCGCGTGACCGTTGGCCCACGCATAAAGCCAGTAACCCGAGCCTCTACCCCGAATTGTTCAAATACTTGGCCGAGGGCGGCGACAACCATCTCATTCGCCTTCGATTTCGTCTTTGAGGCGGGCGCGGTACGTAAGAGATCCATGGAGGGCAATATGTAGGGAGTATCTGCCGCCAAGATCATCTGATGAGCTGGGGTGCTCTGTACCGTCTTGGTGATAAAGGTTGGAGTAAGAGCCGCGGTCTGATCTACGTGGAGCGCAACCGTCTCATCTGGGTCTTCCCCTGCAAATTCATCCTCGTCGGGTTCTGGTTGATGGAACTCTTGGACCAGAGGGGTTTCGAATGGTGGGGTGTCATTGATCTCAAATCCTTCTTCGCTCTCGTCACGATCGCGCTTAGCGCGCTGCGCAACCCACCCGAAGATCGCCCGCACCTTGGCAAAGAATTGCGAAACCGGAGTTGCGGTGACAATGAGTACGCCAAAGAAGAAAATAAGAACCAAGATCGGAACGGCGAGTAGCGAAGTTCCTAGGTTATCGAGCGGACGTCCGACCCCGTAGCCGACAGCTCCGCCTGCGCTCTTCACGGTAGAAAAATCTGAGTCCTGCAATACCTGCGCGAGTCCGGTGCTGCTAAGAACGAGCAAGAGCGCACCAATAGTGATTCGACCATTGGTTCTTCCCTCATCGGGAGCTTTAAAGAGGCGAAATGCGAAGTAAATAAAGAGGAGTGGCGTAACAATTGCGACCTTGCCAAAGGAGCCCAGTAAGACGGTATTCATAAAGCGACCGATGGGATTATTTAAGTGGAACCAAGAACCCGCCGCGCTGAGCAGGGCAAAGATAAGAAGTAGGAAAGCCAATCCATCGCGATGGTGCGCGCTATCGAGTTCGCGGGCCTCCTTGAAGAGGAAACGCACGGTGCTCCCGATGGCCCGGGCGATGAAGCGCCAGACACCAGCCAGGGCGCGCCCAATCCCAGTGAGAATTCCGGGGCGCTTCGCAGCCTTGCTTCGCGTGGTACTTCGTTTTTTAGCCATAGCGGACTAAGCCTAAGGAATAAGGTGGTGCTGCGGCCGCTCGGCGCGCCGTTATACCTCTATAACTACTGGGATGATCATTGGTTTGCGGCGATGCTCTTCGCCAACCCAACTTCCGACGGTACGACGAACAACTTGTGTGAGTTGATGCGTTCCATTAATTCCGTTAGCGACAGAAGTTGCAAGTGCCTTCTCGATCATGCCCTTGACCTCATCAAAGAGCGCCTTATCCTCGGTAAATCCGCGCGCATGAATATCTGGGCCGGCCACGATTTTTCCGCTCTGCGAATCAACAACAACGACAACTGAGATGAAGCCCTCTTCGCCCAAAATACGGCGGTCCTTGAGTGAACTCTCGGTGATTTCTCCAATGCTCTGACCATCGACATATACAAATCCGACGGGAATCGCTCCTGCGATATCTGCATATCCATCGTGCACATCAACAACAATTCCATTGTCAACGACGATGGTATTTGTCCGTGGCACGCCGGTCTTAATAGCAAGTTCGGCATTAGCGCGCATATGGCGCCATTCGCCGTGTATCGGCATTACATTCTTGGGTTTTACGATGTTGTAGCAATAGAGAAGTTCTCCGGCAGCAGCGTGGCCTGAAACGTGAACCAAGGCATTTCCCTTGTGAACCACGGTTGCACCAAAGCGAGTCAGCTCGTTGATAACTCGGAAAACCGGATTCTCGTTGCCTGGAATGAGCGAGGATGCAAGAACAACGGTGTCGCCTTTGCCTACGCGAATCTGATGTTCGCCGTTGGCCATGCGCGAAAGTGCAGCGAGTGGCTCACCCTGTGAACCAGTACAGATAAGAACAACGCGATCTCCGGCGTCATCGACCGTCTTAGCGTCGATAATTTCGAGTCCCTCGGGAACTTCGAGGTAGCCCAGATCCTGCGCCAACTTCATATTGCGGACCATGCTGCGTCCAATAAATGCCACCTTGCGATCGTGCTGCGCTGCGATCATCATGATCTGCTGGACGCGGTGCACGTGCGATGCAAATGAAGCGACAATCACTCGGCGCTCAGTGGCGCGAAAGACGCGATCTAGAGTCGGCATAATGTCGCGCTCTGAAGTCGTGAAACCAGGTACATCGGCGTTGGTGGAGTCGGTCATAAAGAGATCGACGCCCTCTTCGCCCAAACGTGCAAATGTTGCGAGGTCTGTGATGCGACCATCGAGTGGAAGTTGATCCATCTTGAAATCGCCAGTTGCAAGGACAAGCCCTGCCTCGGTGCGAATAGCGATTGCTAGCGCATCGGGGATGGAGTGATTAACAGCAACAAATTCCAGTTCAAAGGGACCGAAGGTCTGCTTCATTCCTGCTTTGACCTCGACCATGGGAGCGGTAATGCGACGCTCTTTGAGTTTCGCTTCGGTAAATGCCAACGTTAACTTTGATCCAACGACTGGAATATCGGAGCGTTCTTTCAAAAGATAAGGAACGGCGCCAATGTGATCTTCGTGGCCATGGGTAAGAGCGATGGCGACGACGTCATGGAGGCGATCTCTAATGTATGAGAAGTCGGGAAGGATGAGATCGATACCGGGTTGACTCTCTTCGGGGAAGAGAACTCCGCAGTCGACGATCAATAATTTGCCAGCGATTTCGAAGACGGTCATGTTGCGACCGATCTCGCCCAAGCCGCCAAGCGCAACGATGCGCAGCGTCTTAGGAGCTAACTTGGATGGATAGGGTAAATCGGGATGTGGATGATTCATTATTTAAGTACGACTCCGCCTTGTTGAAGGTCCTCCCGCAATTGCGCAATCTGCGCAGGAGTGGCATCGACAAGTGGCAAACGCGTAGACCCACCAGGTAGGCCCATCAATGTGAGTGCGGCCTTAGTCAATATCGCACCTTGGGTGCGGAAGGTTCCGGTGAATACCGGTAATAATTCTTGATGGATCTCTAGTGCTCGTACTGCATCTCCTGCGAACCAGGCATCGAGCATTGCTTTGAGTTGGTTGCCCACTGTGTGACCACAGACAGACACAAATCCAACTGCGCCTACGCTCAGTAGTGGCAGATTAAGGATGTCATCGCCAGAGTAGACCGGAAGGCCCGTTCGCTTGATGACCCATGAAGTTGATGCCGGATTTCCTTTGGCATCTTTTAGCGCAACGATATTTTTTACTTCTGCCAGACGACAGATGGTGTCCTCTTCGATCGCAACCCCGGTACGGCCTGGAATGTCATACATCATTATTGGGAGATCGGTTGCTGCGGCAACAGCTCTAAAGTGAGCTTCGATTCCCTCTTGGGGTGGCTTGTTGTAATAAGGGGTGACGATGAGTAACCCATCGGCTCCAACTTCAGCGCAACGCTTAGATTGATCAACTGTGTACGCGGTCTCGTTATCGCCGGCGCCAGTCAAAACTTTGACGCGATCGCCCACTGTGCTCTTAACAACGCGAATGATTTCGAGTTTCTCAGAGGTCTTTGTCGTGGGGGCTTCACCCGTTGTGCCGTTAACCGCGATGGCATCATGACCGGTATTTGCTAAATGCTCTGCAATCTTCGCAACGCCGTCCCAGTCAATCGCTCCATCTTTTTGAAATGGGGTCACCATTGCGGTGATCAAGCGGCCAAAAGGCGCCTCGATCTGGGTCGTCTGTTTATGAGGCATAGGGCTAACCCTATCGTGACTATGGGGCTACTCGTCCAGACTTTTCGAATGCCCCGTGTGTAAGCGGCATAAGTGTTGCGAAATATTGCTCCATTTTCTCGGCAACCATCTCAATTTCCCGTTGTGGATAGCTGGGGAAATGCGATCCTTCGCGCGAGGTGCGAAGTGACAAGAAATTCATGAGCGCCCGTGCATTCATGGTTACATACATTGATGAATAGAGGCCGACAGGCAGCACTGCGCGCGCAACTTCGCGTGCCACGCCAGCATCGAGCATCTTCTTATAATTTTCATATGCAACAGTGCAGCTCTCTTTAATTGCGCTGACCGTTATTTCGTATTGCTCTTCGGTTCCATCGATAAATGAGTATGAACCAGCTTTGCCTATCTGAACCAACTTGCGCTCTTTACTAGGAACGTAGAAATTTGGACGCAATTCACGATAGCGACCTGATTCTTCGTTATAGGAGGCGATGCGGTGGCGCATAAATTCGCGGAATACAAAGATGGGGGCGGAGATAAAGAAGGTCATCGAGGTATGCTCAAAAGGAGAGCCATGGCGTTCGCGAGCGAGATAGTTGATCAACCCCTCGGAGCGCGATGCATCTGAATCCACATCATCTAATGAGTTCTCCCCGGCGGTTGATACTCGAGCTGCCCAGACGACATCGGAGTCGCTGGCGCTAGCCTTAACCAACTCAACGGTTACATCGCTGCGGAAATTAATTTCAAAATGCTCTTCGCCCATGTAGCGACCTTATCTATTGGTACCCGCGAGGCTAGGGATTAGGGCAGAATATCGGCGTGTCAGTGCAGCGCGATTCCCTCAGTGTTGGCCTCGCGGTCGGGGCGGCTGGCGTCGCCTTCGGTGCGGTGGCGGTCGCCGATCACTTCACCGTGGCCCAGGCCTGCTTCCTCTCCCTCGTGCTCTTCTCCGGCGCCTCGCAATTTTCACTTGTTGCGGTAATGAGCGCAGGTGGAAGCCCGCTCAGCGCTATCGTCACCGGAACATTTCTGGGCGGACGAAATGGTTTGTACGGCGTGCGCATGGCCCAAATTCTCAAACTCAAAGGTTTAAAACGCGCGGTGGCTGCGCACGTCACCATCGATGAATCCACTGGTGTAGCGATTGCACAAGAGAGTCTCGAGGATCAGCGCACCGCATTCTGGTACACCGGCTTTGGCGTCTTCTTCTTTTGGAACTTATTTACCTTGATCGGAGCGCTCGGCGCTAAAGCGATTGGAGATACTTCGGCTTGGGGCCTTGATGTAGCCTCCCCCGCAATTTTCTGTGCTGTGCTCTTCCCACGATTAAAAGAGAGAAAACTCTTCATAGCTGGAGTTCTTTCATTTATCTGGGCGCTGTCAATAACTCAATTTGTTCCGGCCGGTGTTCCCATTATTTCAACGGTGGTTATTGCTGCGATTATTGGGTGGAAGTAAATGAACTCACAGTGGGTAGCCGTAATCGTTACCAGTGTGCTTTGTTATGCGATCAAATATATCGGCCACGCTATTCCAGAGATATGGCTGGCGCACCCTCGAGTGCAGCGCATTACCAACCTCATACCTATTGTTCTCTTGAGCGCACTTGTCGCGATGCAGGCCTTTACAACGAAGACCAAATTTATGGTTGACCATCGCTTGGCAGGTATAACTGTTGCGGTGGTTGCCTTAGCAGCAAAATTGCCATTCCCCGTCGTTGTTATTGGGGCAATGGCAACTTCTGCGATTGTGTATCGCTTAAAGATTTAAAGGATTGCTAAAGCGACAAGCTTTGCTTCGAGGTCAATATCGGAAGGCTCGGTCATATGAGTCCCATCCGGAAAAACAATCACTGGAATAGAGCGAAATCCGCCATTGATTTCAATGACTTTATCGGACGCTGCTTCATCTAGTTCGATGTCGATGTAGTGATATGCCACATTCTTGGAATCCAAAAATTTCTTCGAGCGGCGGCAATCCCCGCACCAAAGCGCGCTATACATAGTTATCTGGGCTGACAAGTTATTACTCCTTTGTTGTAAGGAGATTCTATTTCAAATCGAGGAAGTGCTCGAGTCCAAATGTGAGTCCAGGGGTAGCGACAACCTTACGAACTCCCAGCAATACTCCTGGCATAAACCCGGTGCGATCGATGGAGTCATGACGTATGGTCAATGTCTCGCCGAGATCTCCCAAAATCACCTCTTGGTGCGCAACCAGACCCCGCAAGCGCACTGAATGAACTGGAACATCGCCTACCTGCGCTCCGCGAGCGCCTTGCAACGCAGATGAAGTTGCATCTGGCATTGCCGCCTTATCAACAGATTTTCGCGCCTCGGTGATGAGTTCTGCCGTCCGCGTAGCGGTACCTGAAGGGGCATCGGCCTTATTCGGGTGGTGCAACTCAATAATCTCAACGGATTCGAAGTATTTGGAAGCTTGTGCCGCAAACTGCATCATCAGCACGGCGCCTAAACCAAAGTTAGGCGCTATGAGAACCCCTACCTTTGGGTTATCAGCGAGCCAGCCTTTGATGGTTGCCAGTTTCTTGGCATCAAAGCCGGTAGTGCCGACAACAACGTTAACTCCGTGTCCGATGGCGAATTCCAGATTACCCATTACTGAATCAGGGTGAGTGAAATCAACAACGACCTGCGCACCGCTGGAAACGAGTTGGTTAATATCGTCCCCGAGGTCCAGAGCCGCTACCAATTCCAGATCAGATGATTCGTTAATCGCGCCAACTGTGGTCGCACCCATGCGCCCTTTAGCGCCAAGTACCGCAACTTTGATGGTCATGCGATCACCTTCTCAAATTTTGTCGCCGATTTAAATGGTCCTACCAGGGCAAGCGTAGAAGGTCGAGGCAGGATTGTGCTGGCAATTGCCTTGATGTCATCGGGAGTTACCGCCGCAATTTTATTGAGGATCTCGTCAAAGCCCATGACTTCACCGTAAACGAGCTCGCTCTTGCCGATGCGCATCATGCGGGAACCGGTATCTTCCTGGCTCAAAACGAGGGAACCGGAGACCGCACCCTTAGCGCGGGTGATCTCTTCATCGGTGAGCCCGTTCGAGGCGATATCGAATGAGATATCACGAATAATCTTGATGACCTCGATGGTCTTATCTGGCTGGCAACCGGCATAGAAGGACATAGATCCCGCTCCGGAAAATTGTTGGACATAGGAGTAGACCGAATACGCCAAGCCGCGCTTCTCGCGAATCTCCTGGAAGAGTCGGGATGACATCCCGCCGCCCATGGCCGAAGCCAGAATGCTCAAAGCGAATCGACGATCATCGCTTCTTTCAACGCCTTCGACTCCAAGAAGCAAGTGAGATTGTTCGGTCTTGCGATCGATGATGCCGACCTTACCAACTCCACGAGGTTTGACCTTTGGCGCATAACGCACATTCGCCGTCTTGGAAGGTACATCAAGGAATCCATCTCGCGCGAGAGCCTGCTCTACGAGTTTTACTACCTTCTTGTGGCTGATATTTCCCGCAACCGCGATCACAATATCTTCGGGGCGATAGCGCTTCTTGTAATAGTTATAAATTGCGTTCCGCGACATTCCGTTGATGGAATCGGCGGTGCCGAGAATCGATCTTCCCAATGGGGTGTCGCCGAAGTAAGTTTCGAGATAGAGATCGTGGATCAAATCTGAAGGGTCATCATCGCGCATAAACATCTCTTCAAGGACGACCGTGCGCTCTGCATCTACATCTGCAGCGGTGACCAATGATGAGGTAATTAAGTCTGCGATAACATCCACGGCGAGGGGCAAATCGGTATCAATGACGCGAGCGTAGAAACAGGTGTATTCCTTGCCAGTGAAGGCATTCATCTCGCCGCCGACTGCTTCAATCGAGGAAGAGATCGCCATGGCATCACGCCGGGAGGTGCCTTTAAATAATAAGTGCTCTAGAAAGTGTGAAGCTCCCGCGACAGGTAAAGTCTCGTCGCGGGAGCCCACATTAACCCAAACACCAAATGCCGCTGATCGAACGGTTGAAACCTCTTCGGTAACAATCCGCAGACCGCTAGGCAGTATGGTGCGAGCCATTAATTAGTTATTCAGCTGGTGAATCAGTTGGAGTTGTTCCATCAGC